>NZ_JBGONH010000002.1:13851-176246 GCF_041439075.1 Vibrio sp. FF145 | reverse complement strand
GGGGATTATCTGCTAACTGCAAGATCGTTCAAGTCTTCTTAAACGATCGGCATTAGAACCTAATGACTCGCCTTTGAAAACATTGACTACCAATCAACGCAACAAGATTAGTTCGATATTGGTGACAACAATTCAGGGTTTACGACTATGTTTCTCACACCGTGTGCGTGGTCTTCGTTAAAGTCATTACCTTCACACCAACTCCCCACTGTCGCGATGTTTACTTTCGCCACTTGTGGACGAACGCTCCATGTTACTTGGAAAGGTGAACCTTGCTCATTGTAACCAGGACCCGTTGTAGAACCTGCGTATTGAATCGCTGAGCCAGTATCTTGTGGAATGTTGGTTGCTTGGTGCAAACCATCCACTTTTGAGTGTTTCGCCAATGCTTCGAAATCGAGTGCTTTGTCGTCATTTACTAATACGTAAACTTGGGTTTCTACACGCAGTTGCGGGTTGGTAATTGCATCGTTAAAACAAGCGCCCAGTGTTTCACCCGGTTCAACTTGTGCTGTCGAGTACACATAATGCACTTCGATGGTGTCACCTGAATGCAAAGAGCCATGATCGCTCGGACAAACCTTTTGCTCGAATGGTTGAAGTTCAGCAGCACTCAACTTACCTGTGTACTTAAAGCCACTTTGGAAACCTTTTCCATCACCATTGCCAGCGTATTGAGTAAATTCGCCACCTTTGTGCTCAGCGTTCTTATGGAAGTGAATATTACATAAGTTCATTGCTGTTGAATCAGGGGCATCCGAAAACAGCCTGGTATTTGTTCCTTTCAATGAACCCAAATCTCTTGGGGCTTGCGGGCCAAAACCTTGCCCTTGGGTATTTTCAGAAAGCTTCGCTCTTTGTTCTGCGATAACACCATCTGAGACAGACTCATGGTTCACGTCAGATGCATTTGCTTGAGCAGATAACATCACCATCGCGACGCTTAAAAATACACTCTTATTCTTCATATCTCTTCCCTAAAATATTGATACCGAACCTAACAGCAAACATCTTACTATGCTCACAAGTGAATATAAGAGTTGTCTTTGTAAGATTAGATTTCATTGCTTACTTTGGGATGAGCATTAGAACCCTTGATGCATATAACAAGTCAAACAGGGTAAATTCGGCGAGTCCCTTCCAGAACTAATAATTTCCTATTTTCGTTAACCGTCGCCTGACTCAGCGCTCAGATAAGTGAGCACGATTCTTAGTTAGAACGGTGGCCAGATTTAGAAGATCAAAAAAGGCGAACCACTTGGCTCGCCTTCACGTCTCATTCTATCTATTAGGTTGGCGTTCTTGGTTAACGGTTTAACCATTTCCGGTGGCAAATATCCCAAACGTCATGACGTTCAATGCATCTGTCACGCCCTCTAGTGATTTAATCACGGTCTTAGTCGGTTGGTTATGACGAATAAAATAGCTTCCGATGCCTTTTTCACCGCCACTCTTAGCATCGCTTTGAGCTGTATCTGTCGCTGCTACTTGAGAAGGTTCCACTGATTCTGGCTCTGCATTGGCGTGAGTTATCGTGTCATTATTTGAATCAAGGTTTGAGTTTGATTCATGATCAGTTATTGGTTGATGATTAACGAACGATTCATGGGAAGATTCAACGTTGGTCTCAGCACTTGTATCAATTGCAACATCGATATTGCTCTCTTCTTCCAAGCTTTTCGACATTGCGTCTTCGTTGCTCAATGTATTGTCGCCTAGCTGATTATTACTCGTTGAAGAACAAGCTGTTAAGAAAAACAGGCTAACGATGAATATGAGTAAGTTTCTCATCATAGTGATAAAGCACGAATTAATAAAACATTGTTCGATTGTATTTTATTTGGTTGACGACATCCAGTGATTAGCAGCGTAAAAGTGAAATGTCATGTTCTTGAAGAGTAAACAAAAGCGTACGATTTCGGGGCCTAGAACTAATAATTCGAGACTTCAATCAGATTGCCATCAGGATCTCGAATATAAACAGAGACAATTTTTCCCGTCGCACCGGTTCGCTGTACTGGTCCCTCTTCTATCACGACGCCTTGCGCTTGGATATGTTCGGCGACTTCAGCAATTGACGTATTGGTAATAAAGCAGAGGTCCGCACTACCGACCTGCACACGCCTTGCCTTTGGCTCGAACTCGCTACCACTGAGGTGTAAATTGATCTTCTGCGCCCCAAATGACAACGCCAACCTGCCCTCGCCAAACTCGATAGGCTTCATTCCAAGTACCCGTTGGTAAAAATCGACCGTAACTTGTAAATCTGTCACGGTTAATACCAAATGATCTAAATGACTGATTTCCATCATTACCTTCCTGTAACTAAGAGTGATAAGAGCTTATTGGCGGTGACTAGGCACAGTTAGGTGAACAATGTCATTCGACAACCCACATAACTCATAACAGAAATGTAGGTTGGAATTACTTAACTTAGCCTTCGCGCTTACTGAGCGTGTAGGAAACTACACTATCATCACCAATCTTGAACACCCAAACATTCTCGCCATTTACAAATTGAAATTGATTGGTTGATTCAGTTGGCTGTAATTTCCCAATAAATTCAGACAATGCTGACTCGTTGATGATGAAGCTTCCTTCTGAAGTATTCGCATCCAGATCGTTATTCACTTCAATCTTCACTGTAGATTTAGGCAGAATGTCGGGTAACCAACCTCTGTCGAACAATCGCTCTTGTTTGGCTTGCGCATAAGTCGAGTACTCATCGCTGACCACATCTGAACAGCCAGACATTAAAACCAAAGCCGAAAATAAGATAGAGAATAAAACGTTAAATTTCATTTAATTACCATAAATTGAAAGCTGAAATTTGAGATCAGGCGTTGCCATACAACCTCATTTCCATTCACAAAATTTATTTTATAAATCAATCGTACTCGGCATTCAAATTAATTGACTTTATTTACATGCACCCAGTGCTAGATAATATTCAAACCAAAGACGCCTTTTACATCGAACAGTACCTTTTGCGTTCTTTCCCTAGAGACTTCGCTACCATTTCGCAAAATATCGATGAGCTGCGCTTTGTCATCCAGCAACTCAGATCTTCTTTCACGAATAGGACGAAGCATCTCCTGTAAGCACTCTTCCAACACTTTCTTAGTTTGTCCATCGCCTAGCCCACCTCTTTGGTAATGCTCTTTTAGTTGACTGACATAGTTAGCGTCTGTGTGAAAAGCATCAAGGTAAGTGAACACGATATTGCCTTCTACCTTGCCTGGGTCTTCAATTCGTAGATGGTTTGGATCGGTATACATGGATTTAACGGCAGCTCTGATCTCTTTCTCTGTTGCACCCAAATTAATGGCGTTGCCCATCGATTTAGACATCTTACTTTTACCATCGGTACTAGGGAGGCGAGATGCATTGCTGAGAAGAGGCCTGCATTCATTCAAGATTGGTTTGCCAGCGAGCGAGTTAACCTTTCTTACAATCTCATTGGTTTGTTCTAACATCGGCAGTTGATCATCGCCAACAGGCACTAAAGTCGCGTTAAAAGCAGTAATGTCTGCCGCCTGTGAGATGGGATAAGTGAGGAAGCCTGCTGGAATTGAACGACCAAACTCCTTGTTCTGAATTTCGCTTTTGACCGTTGGATTGCGTTCCAAGCGAGCGATAGAAACAAGATTGCTGTAGAACATGGTGAGCTCAGCTAACACCGGCAACTGTGATTGCAGACAAATCGTGGTCTTGGTCGGGTCGATACCCACCGCAAGATAGTCAGCGACTACATTGAGAATGTTGGAAGAAACCTTCGAAGGATTATGGGCGTTGTCGGTAAGCCCTTGCATGTCAGCGACCAATATCGTTTGGTCGTGAATATGCTGCAAAGAGACTCTTTGTTTAAGTGAACCGACGTAATGCCCCAAATGCAAAGGCCCAGTAGCTCTATCGCCAGTCAGAATGATTTCAGGCTTGTTGGTATTGTTATTACTGCCAATATTATTGCTGTCGGTATGGCTGTTTGAGTTGGTATTCATGGTGTATCTCCAAGTTAAAAAGGCTACTGGAGATAAAAAGAGGCGACATTTTTGATGACATTCTTAACTACCGTCCAGCAGCTAAAGAATGTAAGTATTCCGTGCTGCTCTATTGAGAGCACCACCAAAAGAAAATTGAAGTTGAAGCAGAATTAAATTTCATGGTTAAAACCTATCAACAATACAGACGAGCGACAACTGTTATTTACGCGCACCAAGAAAATAGGTCTTAAGATTAACAGGTTATAGGCTTAATCTTTACTGGAACACAGTTCAGTGATTCGGTCACACATGGCTTGGTTAACTGTGAAGTGGGTGTTGAGGAACGCTAGTTGGGCAAGTGCCGATTCAGCCGTGCGCTCGTAACCTTGGGTAAAGGTTGGTAGCAATTGAGCAAACTTAGGAAAGCGTGCTTCTAGCCTTCTATCCGACATAAATTCATCAACGAATTCAGGCTCAGAATGCTCAGTTTGATCCACAAGATCGATCAAACGATCAAGTGCGTAAGATTGAACGAACCGACTGCCCGACAGCTTTTCGCCTCGATTATAACGAGACATGCCGACATAAAGATTGGTTAGAGCCTCACCAATGATCCACTCTTCGGAGTTAGTATCTGCCTCCCCTTTTACTGGTGGGATACAGCACTGAGTATCAAATTCAGGTTGCTGCCAAACAATGCGCCCTTCAGCAAATGGAATATGCGCTAACTCGTGGGATTCAAACACCGCAAATTCGCAAAAGATTCCGTCAGCGTACAGGACTTTATAGCCATCGACGGTATTTCTCACCGCGTAGTCGATTGGGTGAATGTCTGAGAGCCAATGCAAGCTGTCTAAGAAATACTGCTTATGCCCCGTTTGTACTATCGCGAAAAAATCGACATCTGAATACTGATCAAGTCGTTCTGTTTCAATACCTACCGAGCCCAATCCCAGTAAAGCATGAGCCTGACCCGATGCTTCCAAAGACTCCCCAATCGCATCTAAACGCTGTAGTAATTTTTCTGGTGTGTTTATATGTCTTGTCTGTATCACTTTGTCCGTCTGCATTGCTCAATCCCTATCAAGTTGAATGCCACTCAACCTAACTGATAGTTAGAACATCTAAGAAGCTTAATTTATAAAATGTGTGTTTTGGATAACGATCTGCGCAAATTATTGTTTGAATTACGGTGGGATTTAGAGGTGAGAAAGAGTGTGTTCAAGCTATAAACAACACTCTTCTATCATGACTTATCTTTTTAGCAGCTTATATTTGCAACAACTGATATTTACAAACAATTAAACGATAAAAGATTCAGGGTTAAGCCGATGACTTCGCTAAGTAGGCTGCCATTTCTTGCTCTGGCACCATGCCTCCGCCAGTCGCCCATACAAGATGTGTGGCATTGGCTAGTACCGACTCATCAATATCTAGACGAGCAAGGTATTCTCTATTCTGTTCAACATGAATCACGCCCGGCATACCCGCGAGTGCTGAAGGCTCCAATTGAATACCCTCCACTTGGTTCAGTTCACCTAACAATTGATACATACGTTCGTCGGTTAACGTGTAATAGCCGTCTAGTAAACGTTCCATAGCTCGACCAACAAAACCAGAAGCACGGCCAACTGCAAGCCCATCTGCTGCGGTTAGATTATCAATACCGAGATCTTGGACTGCGATTTTGTCATGCAAGCCGGTATGGACACCCAACAACATACAAGGCGAATGGGTCGGCTCAGCAAAAATACAGTGTACATGGTCACCAAAAGCCATCTTCAAGCCAAATGCCACACCACCGGGGCCGCCACCGACTCCACATGGCAAGTAAACGAATAATGGGTGTTCTTTGTCGACAACAATCTGTTGCTGATCAAATTGCTGCTTAAGCCTTTCTCCAGCTACAGAATAACCAAGAAATAGAGTTTGCGAGTTTTCATCATCAATGAAGAAACAACTCGGGTCTTGTTCCGCTTCTTTGCGACCTTGTTCTACTGCAACGCCATAATCTTGTTGATACTCGACCACGTTAACGCCATGCTCACGCAGTTTGTTTTTCTTCCACTCTCTCGCATCAGCAGACATGTGAACCGACACTGTAAAGCCTAACTTGGCACTCATGATGCCAATCGACATGCCTAAGTTACCCGTTGAGCCTACGGCAATGCTGTATTGTTGGAAAAAGTCACGGAATTCAGGTTCGAGCAACTTACTGTAGTCATCGCTCTCACACAGTAACCCAGCTTCAATGGCAAGCTTCTCGGCATGCGTTAGTACTTCATAAATGCCACCACGGGCTTTGATTGAACCTGAAATCGGCAAGTGACTGTCTTTTTTCATCATCAAACGCCCTTTGATAGGCTGCTGATAATGCGCTTGCAATACTGATTTCATAGATGGAATGTCAACAAGCTCAGACTCGATGATGCCATTGGTCGCTTGTGTTTCAGGGAATGCCTTCGCCAAATAAGGGGCAAACCTTTGTAATCGGACGCTTGCATCTTGAATGTCCTCTTCACTTAATCCCACATAGGGCAAACCTTGCTCTAACGTCGTGATGTTTGGGTTAAACCAACTCACTTCTTCTAGCGCTATAAGTTGTCTTAACAACGGGAAATCGTTGGTGATCTTCTCTATATTTAATTCACTTTTTGGGTTCAAATCAGTCATGGGTGACCTTCTCTGGTATAGCGCCATCATCTCTGGTACTCAGCAATCTGCGCTCGTACAAACATTTGGTTTTGAACCTATTAAAACGGTATTTACACCATTATTCAATGACCTGTAATTAACTAGGCTTGCTTTGCTCGATACGCCTTGCGACTTAATTACTGACCACTGTCTTGATGTATTCACTAGGCGACAAACCAAATTTTCCTTTAAAGCGCTGACTAAAACGTCCTTCCGATTGGTAACCGCAAGACTGAGCCAACATCGCCACATTCTGCTGTCCGTTTTGCATCAGATAAAGTGCGTGACTCAACCGAACTTCAGCCAACACCTCACGATATTGCATACCTTCCAGTTTGAGCTTTCGGATAAGCGTGGCGCGACTCATCGCAAAACGCTCTGCTACCGACTCTAACGGATGTTTCTCGTCCGGTGAATACGAAAGGTAGTGGCTGAGTTTCTGGCTAAACGAAACGTTTGAGCTAATAAACAATCGATGCAACACGCCCTTCTCGGCTAATTGCTGATACAAACCCTGCAACCAAAATTGTTGGGTTTGTTCACTCATGCTCTGACGATCAAACGAAAACAACGCATTGAGAGAATCTTGCAAACCTCGATCTGCCTCCACGGTGGGTAAATCCAGTTCAATTGCTCGATCCTCACTCAGATCGAGCATTGCTTGCGTCGGTTGGAAATGAAAACTGAATACACGCGAAAGGAAACGTCCTTTGTGGGGCATGTTCTCAAAACTCAATGACGCTGATGCCTCACACAACAGCAGCTCAGAATGTGAGAGTTCTGCCGCTGAGTCTTTCCAAAACAGGCGCTTACTGCCTGTAATGATCTGAATAATACTAGGGGATAGTATCCTCACATTACGCAGTTTTTGTAACTGCTCTGCACGAAAGATCGTCACTTGATATTGATGATTCATCTCATCCCCTTATTTGCTTATTTGCTTATTTGCTTATTTGCTTATTTGCTTATTTGCTTATTTGCTTATTATGTAGGTGTATAAGCTTTTAACGTACATAAGCTATTAGCGTGTATAAGTTGCCGTCAGTTTCGCTTTGTCTAAAGCCATGCTGTTCAACGTGAATCCAACCACTGCCGACGGCGTGTTTTCGTCTAGGTTAAGTTTGTCCGTTGGTAATGCCCAAACCGTGAATTGATAACGGTGCATACCATCTTTTTCTGGAGGACAAGCGCCACCGAAACCAACCGTTCCATAATCGATTCGGCCTTCTTTGCCACCCACTTTAGAGATATCGACACCACGAGGTAGCTCGCTCACTGTTGCTGGAATATCAAACGCGACCCAGTGCCAAAAACCACTTTCTGTCGGAGCATCTGGATCATAAGCCGTGATTGCAAAGCTTTTGGTTCCTGCTGGAGCATCTTTCCACATCAATTGTGGTGATAGGTTACCGCCGTCACAACCCCAACTTGAGTATTCAAAGGTCTTCGCCATTGGGTGACCTTCTTGAATATCGTTGCTGATTAATTCGAACGCTTGAGCAGAGCTTGCCGCCAAAATACTAATTGCTAATACTGATTTGATGATGAGTTTCATGATAGTTCCTCTTATTAGGTATGAGTCCAGTATAGTTCCCTCCACACGCCCATTGATGACAATAAGTACACAATTATCTAATTTAACCCAAACAAATGATACTTACTGTGTTTTTACTTTATTATTTAAAAGCATGACCCACTCGACAATTTGTTGTTAAAAGAACACTTGTTGACATTCAGGTTACAAATCGCGTCCAAAACTCTTTAGACTCTCCCCACGACTTTTAACGAGAATGATTGGATGCACAGGTTTACATTGGCTCTTTGCTTAACCTTTTGGCTCCCTACGCTAGCCAATGCCCAAAGTTTGCAAGACAAGTGGCAAACTCTGTATCAATTGAGCTGGCAATCGTTTCCTATCTCAGTTTCTCAGAAAGAGTTAACCCAGTACCCGAAAGCACTTCTTCAGGAAAGCAGCCGCTACCCGGATTTCAACAAATTCAGTTGGGAAGACATCGCCGCACTCGCCTCGATACAAGATCACTGCCGAGCGATTGAAAATGCCAACCCTTCTTTGAACGATGCCATCGAATTCGAACTCGCTGTGTGTCAACAACAACCCTTGGATTCAATCTGGTTCGCGGCACACTCAAAACGACACCCTGCTGGTGGTAGCTTCGCTGATCGTTACGTAGCTCGTTACCCAGAAAACAGTGAGCAAATTCATCCGTTTTTGAGTATCAGTAATCCTTTGCATCCGTTATTTTCCAAGCTAGAAAACTTAACCACGCAAGGCAGAGAAGCACTGCTCAATGGATACCGCGCTTGGCAACAAGGTGATGAGCTTTGGTTGAGTGGCGAACAAGGTTGGAAAGCAATTCCATCGGAGGTTTGGAAACCTATTGCCGTGCAACAAGAAGTGACCTTGTCAGCCGAAAGCTGTTCTTTTCGTTACAGTAACCTGTGCCTGAGCGAGTCGAGCAACGACAACCTGATCATGAAAACGTTGATCTTTACGTTGCTGTTAACATTGTTTTCCGGACTCAGCCGAGTCTTATACCTAAGAACAAAACAACGAAAAGAGAGGCAGTTCGTTTTACAGCTTCTCACTCATGAACTGCGCACGCCAATTACTAGCCTAGGTCTAACCGTCGAGATGTTCAGAAATCGTTACGACGATTTTCCCGATGAGACCCAAGGGGCAGTTTGGCGTTTAATCTCGGACTATCAAAGGCTTTCTCAGCTCACCGAAAACAGCAAAGTGTATCTAAGTTCGGATCAGTCTGAACCTTTGTTGAAGCAAAACGCATCATTGGAAGAGTGGCTCGACCATGTCTGCGAAAAGCACAATATTTCTTATCAATGTGAAGCAAGAGATGTTGAACTTAACCTGCCTTATTACTGGCTGACCATCTGTCTTGATAACTTAATCAAGAATGCTAAGCAGCATGGACAAGGTAAGGTTTTAATTAAAGTCATCCTCGCAGATAAACTGAGAATAGAGGTACAAGATGAGGGTCACTTCCCCTCTTTGATACAACGACTTACTTCAAGAACAACACCGTGCGGCAATCACAAACAAGATAATATGGGCATTGGCCTGACTATTGTCGAACACTTGATGAAACAAGCGAATGGCCGTCTCATCATTCTCCGTAATCCAACCCGATGTATTTTGGAAATCGCTTATGAACACCCTACTGCTGATTGAAGACGACCAACTGCTTGGGCAAGGCCTCGTCAGCTTCTTTGAGTCCAATGGTTATCAATGCCTTTGGGTGCAAGATGCTCAGAGTGCCAGTAAGCTGTGGTTACGAGCCGATCTCGTGGTGCTTGATCGCCAACTTGAAGACGGCGACAGCTTACGACACTTACCTAATTGGTTACTGCTCAAAGCGCTACCTGTAATAGTGTTGACCGCCAAAGTTGAAGTTCAACAACGTGTTGAAGGTTTAATGGCAGGCGCCAAAGATTACGTGACTAAGCCTTTTTCGAACGATGAATTGCTTGCTAGAGTCATTACGCAACTTCGTCCATTAGGTGTTAGCCACTTAAATTACGCAAATATCCAAATCAACTTGTCGGAACGGATCGCTTATCTGGATGAAAGCCCAATCACTTTGAAACCTAAAGAGTTTCAGCTCTTGGTACTGTTTGTTCAGAACCAAAGTCGTGTGTTTCACCGAGATGAGTTGCTCAATAAAATTTGGGGTTATCAAGCCTTCCCAAGCACAAGAACCGTTGATAACCACATACTGCGTTTACGTCAAAAGCTACCAACGCTGAAACTAGAAACGCATCGTGGAGTTGGTTATCGTTTGGCTGGGGAATCACAATGAAAGTAAACTCTCTAATAGCACTGTTCTGCACATTACCCTTTACAATGCCCTTTGCGTGTAATGCGGCTTGGTTTACAGACACGCCATTGCAACACACCTATCAATCACTGCTCGATGATCAACCGCAAGTGGCATGGCAAGAACTGCAAATCGCGCTTGATCACGCGGAGCTTAATAGCCAACTTTGGCTGCCCGTTAAACAAGAAATCCTAAGTCGGACTCAATGTGGAAGCACTCTTGAACAAAGTGCTACGCCCAACAACCACATCCAAGTCAGCTTTATCAAGCGCCACGGTCTTTCATCACAAGGCTATCAGATCAAAGTGTCTGCGGAGCAACTCAGCGAAGTGTTAGAAGATCAAACACAACGTATTTCTCTGGTCTCGCCTGATGGGAAAGTGGTTATCGACGGACAACTCTACACTGATGTCCAATATCAAGAGATTGAAACCAGTGAGATGTTCATCAAACCGGAATCGGGGGTTTATCAGTTAACGATAGGTTCGAACAACTACCCTATTATTGTTGCTTTAGACGACAACAAGCGGTGGCTAACACTCGAAAGCAAACTCAACGACCCTCACATTGTGGTAACACCGCCTGAGATAATCGACAGCTGCCCAGACGTCAATGTCAGTTGGCAGTGGTTTGACGAAAACTACGATATGCTAGGCTTCAAGGTGCCAATCAAAACAACGCAAGCATCTCTTCCTACAGAAAGCCCAACCGGATCTGAAGCTAAACACTTGAGTGCATCGGTTGAAATGTTTGAATACCAAGGTGCGATTGAAATCCAATATGTACAGCGTGTCGCGATGCCTTTCTAAGTTAAGCTCGCTATACAATGGCATTAAACACCTAAGGGAAAAAATAGAGACATATAGGTGACAAAATACCAACGCGATTTGGGTGTAATGACCGTACTTACCCTTTACGGAATCTAGATATGGTCAACGTTCGTCATCAACTTAATTTTACGTCTTTTGCTATTGCAGCTCTATTCACGACTTGTGCGCTCTCGGCAAACGCACAAGATAATCAAGTCACTCTTACCAGCAAAAGCCACGTCAGTAACAGTAACGCTAGTCACATAGTGTCGATTTCAACAAAAACATTAGCGATAGATTGGAATGGCTTAAGTGTTAATAGCACTGCTTTGACCGTTGATCGTCAACCTCAAAAAGTTACTCACCTAGTCATAGACTCAAAAACCAAGGCATCTTGGACACTCATGCCGAGTGGAATCAATGTTGAAGCTGAGTTGAAGGAACATAATCTTCTTGTCCAATTCACCTTACCTGAAAACACACAAGTAAAACGAAACCAACCCATTGAACTCGTTTGGTTTGACCTAGCAGAACAACAAACTCAGACTCTATTTCTGCCCTTTAGTGAGGGGATGCGCGTACCGACCAACAACAAGCAATGGGCCGATTACTTAGTCGACAACCATTCCGGAAGTAACACCACTCAAGACTTAAAAATGCCATTTTGGACGGTACAACAGAATGATCAATTCATCAGTTATCAGTTGATTAACCCGACAAACAACCAATTGTTCTTTTCTGATGCATCGTCGGATACGTCCTCTGATGAGAAGACCAAGATTGATATGAGCGCTTCACACCAATTTACAACGCTGAATCAATCACAGCCTTTTACGGTTCGGATAACACTTGGAGACTCTTGGTTAGATGGCGCCAAACACTATCGCGATTGGCGAATTGAAAATGGTCTCTCTGAATCGCTTGTTGAAAAGCAAAAGCGTAACCCAGATGTGAATAAGCTGATTGGCGCAAGCCACGTCTACTTGTTTGGTAAAGACCCTTTAAGTATCCAAGATGTGAGCGACTGGTGGGGATTAAACGCTTGGTATCTAGAGGACTCTCAATTAAACATTTCAAGTGAAGCGAAGCGAGAGTTATCCCCTCTGTCTAAAGGCAAAGATTGGTTTAGCCAGTATCACAATCAACTGCTGTTAGACTCTATTAGCCAGTCATTACAAAGCTTGTATCCTGTTGCAACGCCAACACTGTCTGATAACACCATAAAAGCTCAACACACCGCTGCTCAGAGCAAGAAAAGCTGGTTGATTAAGCATGCCTCTTCTTATCTCAATGCACCGGATACTTGGGGACAAGCCTTGTCATCAGGCATGGTCAACAATCTAAACAAAGCGGGCTTGAATAAGCTTTGGTTAGGTTTTGATAACTGGATGCCAGCATTCTATCAACCGAATGCAGTAGAACTGGCTAAGCAATCTGGTTATCTGGTTGGAACCTATGACTCCTACAACACAGCCATTCCTGCGAAGCTCAATGACAACTGGCTAACCGCTCAATTACCAGAACCGATGCGTCAAAGTTGTGCGATTGAACTAGCGGATGGCAGCCTAAAAAAAGGGTTTCGAGGTAACGGTTTTTACTTGAACCCGAATTGCCATTTGGATTATGTAAAACAGCGCGCCGTAGACATCATGCGTTTTGGTCACTTCAATAGCCTGTTCCTAGATGTTGATGCGACTGCGATGGCGCGTGAGGACTACAGCGATAATAGCAGTGAGACGGATATGCTTTCTGCCTTCAGTAACCGAATGCAGTGGTTAAGCGTGCAACCCGATTTGGTGCTTGGTTCTGAAGATGGTAATAGCCTAACAACAAAAGGCATTGCGTTTGCACACGGCTTAGAAACGGTTGGTTTTGGTTGGACAGATAAAGACATGAAAGAGAACCGCCAGTCTCCCTATTACTTAGGCCGTTGGTACCCAGACCACAAACCCGACTTCTTCTTTAAGCCCGCCGAGGTTAAAGAGCCCTATAAGTCGCTACTGTTTTCGCCTCAATATCGAATTCCACTTTACCAAGCCGTTTTCCATGATGAAGTAATCAATACGCACCATTGGCATTCAGACAGCCTTAAGTTCACTAATGTACAAGCAGAAGGTGACTTAACCGCCATGCTGTACAACACACCCGCGATGGTTCACTTGACCAGAGATGAAGCTTTATCAAGTTCAAGTCCAAGGATCAAAGCACTCAAACACTATCAAGATGGCTTTGAACCGATGCACGAACAGTTATGGGATAAACAGTTAGTCGATTTCGACTGGTTAGACAAAAGCGGCGAAGTTCAACAAACCGAGTTCAGTGACGGGAGTAAGATCATTGCCAACTTCTCTAACAAGGCATTTCGTTACAACGGTATCGATATTGCTGCCCTATCGGTCAAAGCTATATTGGCGAATGGGCAAGTCGTCGACTGGCAGCCCAATCATAGTTAGCTTCGATACGGTTTAGACAAAAACGAATAATAGGAAGCTTAAGCACTTATTTAGCCGCTAATGTTCAGCCCGTTACTTGTGCTTCCTATTTTGAAAAGCAGTCAGTAGATAGTCGATAAAGACCTTCTTACGTTTCGGCATCAACTGTCTGTCTGCATACACTAGGCTTACTGAAACTTCTGGCATCTCATATTCAGGTAACAAGCGAATCAGCTTACCTGTCTTGAAGTGTTCCCGACAAATGAATTCAGGAAGCACCGCCAAGCCGAGCCCATCCACACACGCTGTTAGGCATGCCGTGATGGTATTCACCCGCAACTGACACGGTAGATCGATCAAAATCGACTCACCGCCTTCTAATTGCAAATGCCACTTAGGTAGACGTGCCGCCTTGTTCACGACCTCAATCATCCTAAATGGAGGCTTAAGGTCATCGGGTGAAGAGATTTCACCGAACTGTTCTAAATACTCAGGGCTGGCTACCAATACACGCTTCGATGTTGTGAGGTAACGAGAAACCAAGCTCGAGTCCACTAGCTCACCAATTTGTGCGTAAAGATCGATCCCCTCCGCAATGATGTCGACTTCTCGATTCGACAGTTCTAAGTTCAAAGTCACGTTTGGGTGCTCTTTTAGGAAACTGTGGATGTATGTGGCTAATACTTGATGCCCCAATTCGACAGGCAACACAACATTCAACTGCCCTCGGATCAAATCCTGATTGGCAGAAACCTCTAACTCAGCTTGGTTCATGATCTCTTGCATCTGCATGCTCGACTGATAAAAGCGCTCACCCTCTGGCGTTAAAACTAAACTTCGTGTCGAACGAGTGATCAACCTCACACCTAGGTGCTGTTCCAGCTCGTCTAGCTTTCGGCTGACGGTCGACTTGGTCATGTTCAATGCTTCAGCTGCGTGTGTGAAACTCCCACAATCAACAACTTGTGTAAAAACAGTCACAGCATTTAAGTCCATCGTACTTCTCCCAAAGCCCTATTAGTAAGATTCATGCAACAGTGTTTCCCTTTTTTCCTATCTTATCAATCAATCGAATTCATTTACAATTCGTTACATCTAAATAAAAACAAAATGAGAAATAAAAAATGACAGAGAACAACAACGCTTCGCAATCAGTAAGCACAAAAAAACGTAAAAAAGCCCCGCTTATTGCTACTGCGATCATGCTGTCATTAGGCTTAGCTGGCGCTGGATATTGGTATGGCTATGGCCAGTACTTCGAGTCAACCGACAATGCCTACCTGCAAGGCGACATCACTAATATAAGCCCGAAGGTGTCGGGTTATATTGTTAAGTCTTACGTGAGTGATAACCAATCGGTTAAACAAGGTGACTTGTTGGTTCAAATTGATGATCGTGATTACCAATCTGCACTTGCTCAGGCGAATGCGCATTTAAGCGTCGTTCAATCAAGCGTACACAACCTTATCGCTCAACAAACGTTACAACGTAGCCAAATAAATCAAGCTGAGAGCCGTGTTGATTCCGCACAAGCTGAATACGAGCGTGCAATCCAACAAGTCGTGCGTTCTCGTAGCTTATTAAAGCGTAACTATGCTTCGCAAGATGAAGTCGACAGCATGGTCGCACAACAAAAAGTCACCCAAGCAGAACTTGAAGAAGCAAAAGCAAACCTTGTCGCAAGTAATGATCAACTAATCGTGATTGCGAGTGAAATCGAACAAGCAAACGCATCCGTGACTGAAGCTCAAGCACAAAGAGATCAAGCACAACTTAACCTTGATTACACCAAGGTCTACGCGCCAGCGGATGGCGAGATTGGTAAACGTAGCGTCCGTGAAGGCTTGCTGATTCAAGCAGGCGCGCCATTGATGAGTTTGGTACCAAACAACCAAGTGTGGATTGAAGCTAACTTCAAAGAAACTCAATTAAGCGGTATTCATAAAGGCCAAACCGTAGAAGTCGAACTGGATGCCTTTCCGGGTCAACCACTTGAAGGCGTGGTAGACAGCTTCTCCCCTGCGACTGGCGCTAAGTTTGCGCTCCTACCACCAGAAAACGCGACCGGTAACTTCACTAAAATCGTTCAGCGTGTACCGGTGAAAATTACGATTCCAGATCAGCAAGAGTTGAAAGGTCGACTGCTCCCTGGTTTGTCTGTGGTAGCGACCATCGATAAACGAGGCTAGACCATGAGTAACACTGGTGTTGTCACCCAAACAAATGATGATGACGAGGTTTCGAGACGCCATTGGATCGCCCTTTTTGGCGGCTTAATCGGCGCGTTTATGGCGATCTTGGATATTCAGATCACCAACTCGTCTCTCAAAGACATTCAAGGTGCGCTGTCTGCCACCTTGGATGAAAGCTCGTGGATCTCTACGTCTTACCTAGTCGCAGAGATGATCGCTATCCCACTCAGTGGTTGGCTTTCTAAAGCGCTCGGTAAACGCCGTTATATCACGTGGACGACGGCCATCTTCACCATTTCATCTTTGTTGTGTTCGTTTTCTTGGAACATGACCTCGATGATTGTATTCCGCGCGATGCAAGGCTTCAGTGGTGGTGCTTTAATCCCGCTTGCTTTCTCGTTAGTGATTCAGTTATTACCTGTTAACAAACGTGCTGTGGGTATGGCACTGTTTGGCGTAACCGCGACCTTTGCTCCATCGATCGGCCCAACATTTGGTGGTTGGCTGACGGAGAACTTCTCGTGGCACTATATTTTCTATATCAATATTCCGCCGGCTTTGCTTGTGATCACCATGATCCGATATGGCTTGGATGATGAAAAGCTCGACCTTGGCACACTGAAAAAAGCCGACTGGTTTGGTATCGCGACCATGGCGTTAGGGCTAGGTTGTTTGGAAGTGGTACTAGAAGAAGGTAACCGTGAAGAGTGGTTCAGTTCGAGCTTTATTATTGGCTTGAGTATCGTGTCGGCGGTGAGTTTGGTTTACTTTGTGATAAACGAACTCCAACACAAAAAGCCATTAGTTAACCTGCGGCTATTGCGGGATGGGCAGTTTGCTATGTCTTGTATCGCCTATTTGATTTTGGGGATGGCGTTGCTTGGCTCTATCTATGTGCTGCCGATGTATCTCACTCAAATTCAGCAATATAACGCGATGGAAATTGGTGAAGTGCTAATGTGGATGGGTTTCCCACAACTTCTGATATTCCCAATTGTACCCAAGCTAACACAGATCATTAAGCCTAAGTACTTGGTGACCTTTGGCTTCGCAATGTTCGGTTTCAGTTGTTACGTGAATACACATATGACGATTGATTTTGGTGGCCAACAGTTGATCCTGTCCATGGTTCTGCGCGCTATCGGTAGCCCGTTTATTATGGTTCCGCTGTCTTTGGTTGCGATGAAAAACATCAGCAAAATGGACACACCTGACGCTTCGACCTTGACCAACGTAATGCGTAACTTAGGGGGTGCTTTTAGTATCGCGATTATTGCTACGTTGCTAGATAACAAAACGCGCGAGCATTTGGCGCATATCAAAGAGTCGCTGCCTTCAGTGAGCCAATTGGGTTGGCAAACGCTCAAAGATCAACAAGCGTTCTTTATCCAATCAGGAAGTGATGCCGCGACAGCAATGCAACAAGCGCAGGCAAGCCTCTTAGGAACCATGCAACGTGACGCTGCCATTATGGCTTACAACGATGTGTTCTTAATGATGACGGCGTTCTTAGCTCTAGCTGCAGTATTGATTTTGAGCATGCGTGATTAGCGCTAGAGTTTTGTTTAATAAAGCTTCAAGAAAAGAACAACATTTCGAATAAAAAACCGAACAATTAAACTGAGAGGTAAGCTTATCGGCTTGCCTCTTTTTTATTTCTAAAACACGTATAGCCCAACGAAAATCAGGTAAAAGTAACCTGCGTTTGAAGTCTTTCATAAATGTTATCGAATACTCCTTAATTACCAATAGTTTATTGATTGTTTGCCTGTGATATTGGCACCTTGACAATGTGCAACTTGACGCCTAAATTAAAAATAACATTTGGTATTGAGGAAAATGGATTTGACCTTACCACCTGACCTACGAGTTTTAATTGTCGACGACTCCAAGAGTGCAACTATTCTTATAAAGCAGCAACTCTCGAGCTTGGGCATTGCGCATGATTGCATCTTTATTGCGACCGACTATCGACAAGCAATTAAAGCGGTCGAGACTCACTCTTTTCATGTACTCCTCATCGATTACCACTTAGAGCAATTCTTCACGGGCTTTGAACTATTAGGAATTCTGTATCGAAATAGGCTCATCGACCATACGGTTGCGACAATTTTACTCTCCGGAGATATGCGGCAAGAAACGGTATTAACTGCCCTTTCAGGTGAGGCACACCATTTCGTTTCTAAACCGATTCATACTCAGAGGTTAGGTAAAAAGATCCAAAGTGCTGTGTCCATCTCGAAGAAGCTGACACAACTGAACGAGTTATATCCAATCACCAGTCAGGATAAATTGGCTCAAGCATTAGCGGTCTCGCCTAATGGCACTAGCGTTCAATTCGAAGCGACACTGATTGAACATTTAATTTCAGGTAAGAATTGGCAATTGCTCTCTAGCGTCATTAACAACTCGAAAACCAACATGCACCCGACAAAACTGGTTGCTGAAGCTCTGATTCTCGACAGTTTAGGCAAACAGGATCTAGCCATAGATAAGCTCCACAACTTTCTGATCGCGCAGCCACTCTCATTGAGCGTCATTGATTGCTTAAGCTGTATCTACGAAAAACATAAGATGCTGCTTCCTGCTCTGAAATTAGCGATTCGTGCATTTGAGATGACACCAAGTATCAGCCATCGTGCAATCAGGGCTATTGACTTGGCTGAGAACGCAGACAACACACGTATGATCATAAAGTTAGGTGAGATGTATGCGACCCATGTTTCAGCTGCTGACATTGATGTCATTCACTCCATTTGTGCGCACTTTAATTCGTTAAAAGCGACTTATCAGCGCGAGACGCAACTAAAGTACAAACGTATTTTGCTTGAGCACGCCAACCAATTCACCGAATTAGTAAACCTGAAACTTCCGGTAAAACAACAGCAGCAGGTTTTAGCCAGCCTTGCCCTGTTTCAGAGCAGTATCTTGCTCATCGAAAATAGCCCTCAGGTTGCCCACAAAAAAGTGATTAGAGCTTCAACGCTGTTAGCGAATAATTTCCACAGCCAACCAACTTACTTGCTCGCTCAACTCTTACCACTGCTCGTCTATTTTGGGGAGTACTCTCTTTATCACTTAGCAGTGGAATGTCTAAAATCTCGTGGAGAAGCAGTAAACCACAAACTTGAGTCCCAAAATGCAGACCCTTCAACTTGTATAAACATTGAAAGCTTTGGGTCAATACAGGAATTAAAAGACTATATTCACAGTTACCCATATTCAGTTGCCGCCAAACTTGACTATATATATGCCGTTCATAAAGCTCATATAGATGAAAAACTTAGCGACGACTATTTAAGAGAAATTTTACAGTTAGAACTTCCTCCAAAATGGAATCAATGGATTAGTGATTCATTAAGATCTGGTTTTTCGAGTAAGCCGCCTAGCCCATTTTCAACATACAGCCAACAGGAGTCTATATGCTAGATATCGATGCCTTAAATGCCTACTTAGATAATGACAGAGAAATAATCTTCGCTGTATTGTCTGTGTATCAAGAAGACCATGGCAATTCATTAGAAGAGATACAAGAACTGGTACAGCAACAAGATTGGGGCAAGCTTCATTTTATCGTACATACATTAAAAGGCATATTAGCCAGCTTCGGCGAAGAAACAGCTACAGCGGCCTTAGAAAGAGTCGAGCAAAACACATCCAATAAACTAGCACCTCAAACGGATGACCTTTCGGTTATCTACAGCGAAGTAAAAATCATCAATCAACAAATCGATGATGTGCTCAGCACTTATTAGTCGATAGAACTAAGAGTTACGTGGTGTAACTTAGTAGCCAAAGGAGTTGAGGTATTTGGAAACATTGAACCTCGACTCTTGTCATTTTCTCTCTCAATTTTATAGTTAATCCACGCCTATAAATTCATGGTATTTATCTAGATAAGCTCAAACATAGCAACACTTTATAGACCTCCTACATACATGTCTTGAACAAAAAACCGTCACACTCGATGGGATGCAAAACAGTTAAATATTTGTAGAATTTTTTGTGACATAAACATACGAAATTGCATTTTATTTATTGGTAAAGAAGAAACTGTTACCTACACTTTAATGAAACCAAGTGTTATTCACCTGGTAACATAATAATAAAATAAATAAAACGTTCAGTCGGCTAGATAAGGACAAGGAAATGAACAATGACAGTTTTGCTGCGTTTCAGGGGCTCACGAATGAAACTCCCATTAAAGAATCATTTACTACTGCTACAGAACCTTACGCTCACTATCTAAAGGATATCGTGGGCATTGATCTGTTATCGCGTGAAGATGAATTGTATTACGCAAAGTTGAATCGTGCGGGTGACAAACATGCACGTGACATCATGATCGAATCGAATCTACGCCTCGTTGTAAAAATCGCAAAAAGTTATCTAAAACGCAAAGGCAACAACTTCACACTGCTCGACCTTATCGAAGAAGGGAATATTGGCTTAATCAAGGCCATCGATAAGTACGATCCAGAACCCGGCTATCGTTTTTCCACTTATGCTGTGTGGTGGATTCGCGAAAATATTGAAGCGGCCTTAATGAATAAAGGTCGTACCGTTCGCTTACCTGCTCATGTGTGTAAAGAAATTAATAGCCTTGCATCAAAGAAGCTCGATGTAAGCAAAAAAATGCGCAAAGAAATCTCGATCTCAGAATTATCGAATAGCTCAGGCGTAAAAGCTGAACGTGTCGATCAACTGGTTGCGTTAAGCGGGTTTATTGACGTAACAACGACGGTTGGTATCAGCCACGCACCACTTGTACTTGAACAGTGCGAAAGTGAATACATCCCCGATCCTCAACAAGACTGTGAAGACCAATCATTTACACATGCGCTAGAGCAGATCATAAACACACTGCCACCTAAATTGCAGAAGGTTCTTATTCACCGTTTTGGTTTCTTCGACAACAAGGTGAAAACACTGTCTGAGGTTGGACAAATGTTGGATGTGAATGTCTCTAATGAGCGAGTTAGACAGATGCAGAAAGAAGCGGTCGAGAGAATTCAAAAACGACTGAAATTTGATGGCTGGGTCTAAGTCGCACCTGTATAGAATTAGGTGAAAATAACGGTCAGTAAAAACTGTAACGTTAAGTAAAGAAAGAACCTTAAGGGTGAGCCTCAAAGCTTGCCCTTTTTGTTTGCCTGCTTTCTTAGCAAACTTGAGTCATCATAGCTCTCAAAACAAGCAATCATGTTCAGCGAACCCAGGCTGCGTTTAATCACCTTAACGAAGTGGCTCTTTCGCTGCGTAGAATGAGATAATTAACATAGGTGGTTTCAAGGCAATTTTGCTCCCACAAAGATAGGATACGCTTAGTTGCAAAGTAATAGTCTTTGTTCCTAAGTAACATGCCGACCGTGCGGCTAAGTTTCTCAAATCGAACTTGGTCGCTTGCCGCAATGTAATCGTCATCACTTTGAATAATCGGAGCCAAACCATCGGCTAACCAATTATTTAGAATTTCTCGCATCTCCAATTCAGACTCAGGAACATCGACACTCGACAATTCACGATGTTGAGGTGGTGGCACGATGTATCTCGACGCTTGCGGTGAACTGACATAACGATACATGTCGTCCCTCCTTTTAATTAACTCTTCTAATAATTAAGGACATTTTTATCTGTTCTCAAGTTTATTTAGCGAGACAAAAGCAAATAAAAAAGCCACGCAAAGGCGAGTCTGCATGGCTTTAACGAGGGCAACATTACGCTGCCCTATCTGCTTGTTGGTTTAGACTAAATGTCGGTTCAGACTAAAACCAAGCCCTCTCGATTAAATCGAGCTTTGGTCGAAGTCGTTGCCTTGATCAGTTCCAGTTTGAGAATCTGAATCGAAGCTTCCAGAGTCATCCGTGAAGTCAACACCTTGATCTTGACCACCTGAACTTGTCCAGTCGCTGCCTCCAGATTCCATACCGGCCATGTCCGGTTGCTGCTCTTGAGTAGAACCTTGCATGGTGTATTGATCATCGACCTCAACTTCAACAGAACCGCTAGCACCGTCTATTGAACTACCCAATTCGTCGTAACCTTGGAATTGGATCTCGCTAGTACCTTCATAACCTTCTGGAAGTTCAACGGATACAGGCTGCTCTAGGTTGCCACTGATTGTGAAGCTACCATCACCGTTATCCAGTGCGTTGCTCACAGTAGCGCCCTCAGGTAAGCCAGACATATCAGCGTAATCAACCGATTCGTTACCACTCACCTCATCTGGAATCGAGATAGAGATGGTATCACCCGGTGCCGCGGTTACATCTGCTGTACTGTCTTCAGTTTCAGCATCTTGAGCTTGGTCATCAGCTTGTTGAGCCACTTCCACTTGTTGCTCTTCTGTTTCTTGAGCAGCTTGGACTTGTGGTTCATCACTTTGTACTGAATCATCTTCAACTTGGATGCTTAAGCTGTGACTTGATACTTCACCGCCGTCGTTAACTTCAACATTCATCGCTAAGTTGCCATCGAAGTCTTCGTTCGGCCAGTAAGTCCACTCACCTTCACCTGATTCGGCAAAGAAGCCAGCATCGTTCGCGTCTGCAACATCAACAACTTGTGCAGAATCACTCACGCCCAATTCATCCACCAGCTGTGCATCCGTGATAGTTAGTGAACCATCATCAGCTAAGGCATAACCTTCGCTCGCCGCAGCTTCATCTCCGCCTTGGATATCCACATTGAAGAAGCTTTCGATACGATTTTCGCCATCAGTCGCAATAAACCCA
This sequence comes from Vibrio sp. FF145, assembly GCF_041439075.1. Taxonomy (NCBI): domain Bacteria; kingdom Pseudomonadati; phylum Pseudomonadota; class Gammaproteobacteria; order Vibrionales; family Vibrionaceae; genus Vibrio; species Vibrio sp. FF145. The sequence goes on along the minus strand of NZ_JBGONH010000002.1, from coordinate 153,548 downwards.
ATTTGAACATCACCGGTGTAGTCTTCAGCTGGTGTGAATTGATAGTTACCTTGGTTATCGCTCTCAATTACGCCCTGACCTTCCATCAAGCTCACAGACTCAATGCTCAAGCTATCGCCTTCTGCATCGCTCAGATTCGCTAACATGTCTTCATCAGTGAACGACAAGGTTGCATCCGCTGCGATTTCCGTCGTCGTGATACTGTTAACTTCTGGTGCCGCATTCTCTTGCGAGTCGCCTTCTTTCACGACTACGCCAGTTTGCTCATCATGAAGCACACCATCTTTATCAACCACGTAAGCTATATCTGCTTCGCCAGTGAAGCCTGGTGCTGGTGTGAACGTCCAAGTGCCATCGCCATTATCGACAATCTCACCTTGGCTGCGGTCGGCAAGATGAACCAGTTTCACTTCATCATCGCTGTCGGCATCCACATTCTCAGCCAAACCGATTAGGTCGTCCGCCGTTAGGATGATGGAATCACCCGCTACGGTTTCGAAATCACCAGAATTGATGCCATCTTCAAACGCTTCCGGCTCATCTCCGTAATCAACCGTTGTTGCGCTTACGGTTACGAAGAACTCACCATGGAAGTCTTCAGGAGGCGTCATTTGAATGTTTGAGATATCCCAATCGAACAGGTCGATGTATTGACCCGGCTCGGTGATCATCACGGTATTCACACCATCTGTTACCTCGAATCCAACAGGGAAACCTGTCATCACTAGGTTACTTAGTGTTTCTGAATCATCGACTAGGCCAACATTCAGTCCTAAGTGACCGGTTTCATCCTCACCGAACACCAATGGACCGTCATGGTCAGTTGAAATAACCGCGCCATCTGCGACAGGACGTACGAACACAGGAACATCGAGAACGGTTTCAAACTCACCGTCACTCACGACAACTTGTAGGTCAGAAACACCCGCAAAGTCGCCTGTTGGTGTGAATGTCCACGTACCATCACCGTTGTCTGTTACTTCTCCGCCATCTTCACCGTCGGCGGTGATAATGCGAGAAACAACAAGGTCAGCGGTATCAATGTCACCGAACAAGTTCATCAAGTCGCCAGCATCGAAGGTGAACGCGCCATCTTCGTCTGTGGTCATCATTGCGTTGCCGACATTGAATGGTGCGTCGTTAACCGGAATGACATCCACATTCAGCGAGCCATCAACCATTTCTTCACCGTCAGTCGCTTGATAACCCAGTTCCACTAAGCCATTAAAGTCTTGAGTAGTCACTAAGTGATACATGCCGTCTGGTTGCTGAGTTAAGGTCGCGTTCGCTGGAGCTCGAACTGTGATGCTCTCAATGCTGATCTCGTCGCCATCAAGGTCTGTCACTTGATCCGCGATGTAAGCTGGGTCAATCACCATAACCACATCTTCTTCGCCTTGCATCTCAATCATTGGCGCTTCAGGTGCATCATTCACTGGAGTAACATCGATGTTGCCGTCGACTGAAATTGTCTCTTGGCCATCGCTAACGTTAAACGTCATTGGCACATCGCCGTTGAAGTTTTCGTTTGGCGTAAATGACCAAGTACCATCTTCGTTATCTAGCAACTCACCTAAGCTAGGGTCGATTTGTAGACCCGAAGCTGACAGCTCATCTGCGGTGTTATCGATGTCGGTAGCTTGAGCTAACAACATGTCTTGTGTGATAAGGATGGTGCTGTCTTCGGCTGTGGTTAGTTTCACTTCCTCAGATTCTGGTCCATCGTTCACAGCCAGAACTTCGATACCTGCCGTTGTTGTTGCCGTTGCACCGTCATCATCGGTCACGACCACATCTAGGCTGATATCACCATTAAAGTTCTCGTTTGGCGTGAAGGTCACAGATCCATTATCGTTTTGAACCAAGGTGCCGTCAGAGCCTGAGTAAGTCACGCTTTCAAGCGACACTTCACCATCAACGTCAGAGCTATTAGCAATTAACTGCTCAGGGCTGATTGTGATGGTGCCATCTTCGTTCATTTGGTAAGACGTAGAACCCGCTACCGGCGCATCGTTAACATCCGTTACCGTCACACCAATATTGGCATCGACAGTCTCAGTGCCATCAGTCACTGTGAAGCCAAGATTTACATCGCCATTGAAGTTCTCGTTCGGAGCAAAGCTATAAGTGCCGTCACCGTTATCAGTGAACACACCTTCTGCGCCCGTGTAAGACACGTCAACGATAGACAAGTCATCGCCGTCAATGTCTGCAGCACCTGCTAGTAGGTCTGCATCCGTGAAGATTAGCGTTCCATCTTCCTCAACAGTAAAGTTTTGGTCTTCTGCTGTTGGTAGGTCATTGACTGGGTTAACCGTTAGGTCGACGCCAGCTTGAACAGTTTCAAGGCCATCTGACACATCGAAGCTCAAATCAATGTCACCGTTGAAATCAGCATCCGGAGTGATAGTAAATGAACCATCTTCGTTCGCTGTTACAGTCGCATTGTCACCTGCAGATAGGTTGCTTGCGGTTAGTGCATCACCATCAACATCGGATGCGTTAGCCAGCAACTGCTCTTGAGATAGCGTAATTGAACCGTCTTCATCAACCGAGTAAGCCACGTTTCCGGCCACTGGTGCGTCGTTAACTGCAATAACTTCAATACCAGCGGTGGTTTGAGCCGTTGCACCGTCGTCATCAATAACCGTCACATCAAGGTTGATGTCGCCGTTAAAGTTTTCGTTTGGTGCGAACGTTACCGAACCATCTTCATTTTGAACCAAGATACCGTCTGCACCTGAGTAGCTCACGCTATCAAGCGACACTTCACCGTCCACATCGGAGCTATTAGCAATCAACTGCTCAGGGCTCAATGTGATGGTGCCATCTTCGTTCATTTGGTAAGACGTTGCGCCTGCCACTGGTGCATCGTTAACGTCTGTTACCGTTACGTCGATGTTTGCATCGACTGTCTCAGTGCCGTCAGATACTGAGAAGTCCAGGCTTACGTCACCATTGAAGTTCTCGTTCGGTGCAAAGGTGTAAGTGCCATCGCCATTGTCGGTGAACACACCCTCTGCGCCAGTGTAAGACACATCGGCAACTGAAAGCTCATCACCATCAATATCAGAAGCACCCGCTAGCAGTTGCTCGTCAGTAAAGGTAAGTGAACCGTCTTCTTCAATGGTGTAGGCGACATCTTCTACAACTGCGATGTCATTCACTGGATTCACAGTAAGGTCGGCCGTTGCAACAACTGTTTCAGTACCATCAGAAAGGTCGAAGCTTAGGTCAATATCGCCATTGAAGTCGGCATCTGGGGTAATGGTAAATGAACCATCATCGTTTGCCGTAACTGTAGCGTTATCACCCGCAGTTAGGTTGGCAGCGGTAAGATCATCGCCGTCCACATCCGATGCTTGAGCAAGTAGTTGCTCTTGGCTTAGCGTGATTGAACCATCTTCATCCACTGAGTAAGCCAAGTCACCCGATACTGGTGCGTCGTTGACTGCGATAACATCAATACCCGCAGTCGTTTGAGCGGTTGCACCGTCTTCATCTGCAACGGTGACATCTAGGCTGACATTGCCGTTGAAGTTTTCATTTGGTGCGAAGCTGTAAGTACCATCGCCATTGTCAGTGAAGATACCGTCTGCACCTGAGTAGGAAACGTCGCTAACGGATACATCACCTTCAATATCTGAGCTGTTCGCAAGAAGCTGCGCTTCAGAGATGGTAATCACGTTATCTTCGTCAACGCTGTAGGTCGTTGAACCTGCAACTGGCAAGTCATTGACGGCAATTACGTCGATGCCAGCGGTTGTTTCAGCGGTTGCGCCATCTTCATCCATAACAGACACATCAAGGCTGATGTCACCGTTAAAGTTTTCGTTTGGCGAGAAGGTGTAAGTACCATCACCATTATCAGTGAACACACCATCAGTGCCGCTGTAGCTTACATCGCTGACAAACACTTCCCCTTCAACATCCGAGCTATTCGCCAGAAGCTGTGCATCGCTTAGGGTGATACTGCCGTCTTCTTCAACGCTGTAAGTTGTAGAACCTGCTACCGGTACGTCGTTGATTGGAACCACTTGAACATCAATATTCGCCGACACAACATCTGTACCATCACTCACATCGTAAGTTAGGTCGACATTACCATTGAAGTTCTCGTTTGGAGCAAAGGTATAAGTACCGTCGCCGTTATCCGTAAACACACCTTCGGTGCCTTCGTAGTTAACAGATTCAACAGAAAGGTCGTCGCCATCGATATCCGTTGCACCAGCGAGTAACTGCTCATCAGTGAAGGTCAGTGAGCCATCTTCATTGATGGTATAGTCGTGGTCATAAATAACCGAAAGGTCATTAACTGCTGTTACGGTCACGTCAAGTTCCGCAGGCGTAACCCCACCGTTGCCATCGTCCACGTTATAGCTAATGGAGAATTCACCGTTGAAGTTCTCTTCCGGTGTAATGGTGTAAGTACCGTCACCATTGTCAGTGATAAGAGCGTTCTCAATTGAAACATCTCCAACACTTGGTTCGTTTCCGCCCGTATCACCAGAGTCATCACCTTCATCGCCGGTTAGCAATTCTGAGATATCAATACCGTTTTCATTCGCAAGCGCTTCTTCTGCCGTTGGCAAATCGAACGCATTTTGAGTGCCGACATCTTGACTTGGTACAATAATGCCATTCACGATATCGAATACATGCCAGTGGTCACCCGATGAGGTATCAGATAAATCTGGGCTGAAGGTTTCAACCAATGTATCACCTACAAACACCTGAACTTGTACATCTTCAACACCATCTACATCCCAACTTCTGTTAGTGTAGTTGTGTACTGAATAGTGCATGTCCGCATCTTGGTAGTTTGGAATGGTGATGGTTTCAGGGCCGCCACCATTTGTGTCATCTACATCTTGCTGAACAACGTTACCTTCACCAAGATCATGGCTCATGTCGCGATAGTAAATATGGTCTAGCTCATTGCCATTCTCTGTATCGTAGAGCCATAGGTGGTTATCCATATCACGTGGGCTGTCACCCCATGTGACCACGATACGCATATCTGTTTCTTCAAGTACTTCCGATATTGCGGTTACGCCACCGTTGGTATCTTCACCAGCTGGAACTAGGAAGCTGCTAGTAATAGAGCCTTCTTGTTCAATCGTAACGGTACCTTGGTCAACGACTGAACCTGTAACAGAGTAATTACCTGAATCATCCGTTACTGTGGTGTAGCTATTGCCAACGCTGTCGGTCAGGGTGACTTCTGCACCAGACACTGGATTACTGGTTTCAGCATCCAACACAGTACCGGTAACGGTCGTTTCATCGCCTTGCTCTCCAATAATTGCGGTCATGTCATCGTCTTCAATGTCAGTCGCGAATTGTAGGAGCTCTTCTTGAGTAATGGTGTATGAACCGTCTTCTTCAATGGTTATCGCCACATCAGCAGAAACAATTGGCGCGTCGTTAACTGGGTCAACGGTCAAGCCTAAGTTAGCGGCAATTGGTGTGTCGCCATCGCTGATGCTGTAGGCAACATCGATGTAGCCATTGAAGTTTTCGCTTGGAGTGATTGAGAACGTGCCATCGCCATTGTCGACAATCGTTGCATCGTCACCCACTAATGTTAACTCGGAAGCGACAAGGTCGTCGCCCTCAATATCAGCGGCATTCGCAAGTAACTGCTCCTGTGTGATAGTGATGACATTATCTTCATCAACGTTCGCATAAACATCAGATGTCGTTGGCAAGTCGTTGACTGGGTTTACCGTCAGATCGGCGTTCGTCACAATCGACTCAGTGCCGTCCGAAATATCAAAGCTTAGGTCGATATCGCCATTGAAGTTCGCATCTGGCGTTACCGTAAAGGTGCCATCACCATTATCAACAACGGTTGCATTATCGCCTGCGCTTAAGTTGCTTGCGGTCAGATCATCACCATCCACATCCGAGGCTTGAGATAGCAATTGCTCTTGAGTCAGAGTAATCGAACCATCTTCATCAATGCTGTATGCCAAGTCACCCGATACTGGTGGATCGTTAATTGGAAGAACATCAATACTTGCGCTGGTGGCTACTGTCGCACCGTCTTCATCAGTCACCACGACATCGAGGCTAACATCGCCATCGAAGTTTGCGTTCGGTGCAAAGCTGAATGTGCCGTTACCGTTGTCAGTAAAGATGCCGTCAGCGCCTGTGTAGTTCACGCTATCAATCGCCACTTCACCTTCAATATCAGAAGCGTTCGCCAACAGTTGCTCTGCACTGATGGTGATAACTTCATCTTCGTTTACTGAGTAACTGGTTGAGCCTGCGATTGGCGGATCGTTCACCTCAAGTACAGTGATTCCCGCTGTGGTCGCTTCTGTTGCCCCTTCTTCATCGGTAACAACAACCGCTAAGCTCACATCACCATTGAAGTTCTCGTTTGGCGAGAAGGTGTACGTCCCGTCACCGTTGTCTTCAAACACACCATCACTGCCAGTGTAAGTCACGCTATCAATCGCAACTTCACCTTCAATATCTGAAGAGTTGGCTAATAACTGTTCATTACTGATCGTGATTGAGTTGTCTTCATGCACAGTGTAAGACGTGCTGCCTGCCACTGGTGGATCGTTCTCAGGCGTCACGCTCACATCAATGTTGGCTTGAACCGTATCCGTGCCATCTGACACATCAAAGCTGAAGTTCACATCACCATTGAAGTTCTCGTTTGGCGCAAAGCTGTAGCTTCCGTCACCATTGTCGGTAAGCACACCATCAGCACCCGTATATGTCACACCTTCGACTGTTAGGTTATCACCTTCAACATCCGTTGCACCCGTTAACAGGTCAGCGTCAGTGAAGTTAAGAACCCCATCTTCACCAATAGTGAATGCTTGGTCTTGTGGCTCTGGCGCATCATTGACAGGTGTTACCGTCAAGTCTAGGCCAGCCGCGACCATGTCTTCCCCATCGGTTACATCGTAACTAAATTCGATATTACCGTTGAAGTTTTCACTCGGTGTAATGGTGAAGCTGCCATCGTCGTTCATTTGAACGGTCGCATTTTCATCATTGGTAGTTAGGTTGATTGCTGATAAATCATCACCATCAATATCAACAGCGTGCTCTAGCAACTGCTCTTGAGTTAGCGTGATGCTGTTGTCTTCGGCTGTCACAGCACTGATGTCACCATCAACTTCTGGAGCATCATTCGCTGGCGAGATATGAATCGTCACATCTTGTGTTGCCGTTGCGGTGGTGCCCGTATCAACATCAGTCGACGTCGCATTCACGGTTAGAACCACATCCCCATTGAAGTCACCTGAAGGGATAAACTCTAGCCCTTCTAGCTCGCCAGGTTGCAATGACCAAGTGCCATCACCGTTATCAGTACCTGCAGAAAGCGAGCTGCCTTCCGGCACATCTTCAATCAAAATAGCAAGGTTTTCTGAACCATCGGTATCGGTTAGAGCGGCATCAATATCGAGTGGTACAGGTGTATCTTCGGTACCAATGATTTGGTAATCCGCGTCAGACACTGTGATTTCGATGTTGTCGATACCAAACGACTCATCACTCACACCTTGGTTCAAGGTTGAACCGAAGCCTAACTCAAGTTGGCCGTCTTCAACGGGTACCGTTAGGTTGATTTGGTGCGCTTGGTCGTTCCAACCACTGAAGCCTTCACCTTGCGACACGCCGTGAACAACTTCACCCACTTCATTGCCCGCTGAATCGTACAATGTTGTAGTGCCATCTTGAGTTTGGAACGCCGAGTTGTCTAACGAAGTTAGCTCTTCGCCGCCGACAAAGATTTGGAATGACTCACCATCCCAAGAATCAATTTCGTAGAAACTGAACGAGATATTAACTTCGCTCACATCACTTGGAATGTCGTAAGTTTTGCTGACTGCTTCATCGCCACCAGTGCCACCAATACGACCTAGCATGTCACCTGATTCGAAGCCTTGTGAGCTTTCAGTACCGGTATTCCAACCGTTTGAGCCAGACTCGAAGTTGTCTGACGCAATCACTAGGTCAGACGCAATCGACAGCTCTGGCATATCAACCACAGATTGAACATCAATTGTCGCTTCTGCTGGTACTGTCGCGGTACCGTCATTCACGTCGAACGTCACATTTACATTGCCGTCGAAGTTTTCATTCGGTGCGAATGTGTAAGTACCGTCGCCGTTATCAACCAAAGTACCGCTATCTGAAGCCACATTTTCAACCGATAGGTTATCGCCATCAATGTCGCCCGCATTTTGCAGCAGTTGCTCTTCTGTGAAGGTAAAGCTGGTGTCTTCTTGAGTCACAAATTGTGGCTCACCGACTGTTGGCAAGTCATTAACTGGGTTAACCGTTAGGTCAGCTGTTGCTTGAAGCGTCGCATCACCATCGGTAATGTCGAAGTTCAAATCAATGTCGCCATTGAAGTTAGCATCTGGCGTGATAGTGAAACTACCATCATCGTTTGCAGTAACTGTCGCATCACCACCAACGGTCAGGTTAGCCGCTGTTAAGTCATCGCCATCCACATCACTCGCTTGAGCAAGTAATTGCTCTTGGCTCAGGGTAATTGAACCATCTTCGTCCACGCTGTACGCCAAGTCGCCCGATACCGGAGCATCATTAACAGGCAGAACATCAATGCTTGCGTTGGTCGCTACGGTTGCGCCTTCTTCGTCAGTAACGACAACATCAAGGCTTACATCGCCATCGAAGTTAGCGTTTGGTGCGAAGCTGAATGTTCCGTCACCATTGTCGGTAAAGATACCGTCTGAGCCTGTGTAGCTAACGCTATCAATCGCCACTTCACCTTCGATATCAAAAGCGTTCGCCAACAGTTGCTCTGAACTGATGGTGATAACTTCGTCCTCGTTGACTGAGTAGCTGGTTGAACCTGCGATTGGTGGATCGTTCACCTCAAGTACAGTAATACCCGCTGTGGTCGATTCAGTTGCACCCTCTTCATCGGTAACGACAACATCAAGGCTAACTTCGCCGTTGAAGTTTTCGTTTGGTGAGAAGGTGTAAGTACCGTCACCATTGTCTTCAAAGACGCCGTCTGTGCCAGAGTAAGTCACGCTATCAACGGCAACATCACCTTCAATATCCGAAGAGTTAGCTAGAAGCTGCTCATCGCTGATGGTAATTGAGTTGTCTTCATGAACTGTGTAAGACGTGCTACCCGCAACAGGCGGATCGTTCTCTGGTGTCACGCTGACATCAATGTTGGCCTGAACGGTATCCGTGCCATCTGACACATCAAAACTGAAGTTCACATCACCATTGAAGTTCTCGTTTGGCGCAAAGCTGTAGCTTCCGTCGCCATTGTCAGTAAGAACACCGTCGGCGCCAGTGTAAGTCACACCTTCAACCGATAGGTCATCCCCATCGATATCGGTAGCACCTGTTAGCAAGTCTTCATCTGTGAAGTTCAAGAAGCCGTCTTCGCCAATGCTGAACGTTTGATCTTGTGGTTGTGGAAGGTCATTAACTGGATTAACGGTGAGGTCAGCCGTCGCAACCAGCGTATCGGTACCGTCGCTAATGTCGAACGTTAGATCAATGTCGCCATTGAAGTTCGCATCTGGCGTAATGGTAAAGCTACCATCATCGTTAGAAACAACTGTCGCGTCTCCATCAACAATTAAGTTAGAAGCAGTAAGGTCGTCTCCGTCTACATCGCTAGCTTGAGAAAGAAGTTGCTCTTGGCTCAAGGTAATCGAACCGTCTTCCTCAACGCTGTATGCCAAGTCTCCTGATACTGGAACATCATTGATTGGTAGGACATCAACCGTAATATGAGTATCAACTTGAGCGCCGTCTTCATCTTGAATGGTCACATCCAATTGCACTTGGCCGTTGAAGTTTTCATTCGGTGCAAAGCTACATGTGCCGTCACCATTGATTGAGAAGATTCCGTCTGGGCCGTCGTAGTTGATCTCAACAAGTTGTACGTCACCTTCAATATCAGAGGCGTTCAGCAGAACTTGAGACTCATTAAAGGTCAGTACCGAGTCTTCATCGATAGTGTAAGACGTTGGGCCAGCAACTGGCGGATCGTTCACTTCTAGAACCGTAATGCCCGCAGTCGTCGATACGGCTGCATCGTCTTCATCTACAACAACCACATCTAGGCTAACTTCGCCATTAAAGTTCTCGTTTGGAGAGAAGGTGTATGTACCGTTACCGTTGATTTCAAGCACACCATCACTGCCACTATAGGTAACACTATCAATCGCCACTTCCCCTTCAATATCTGAAGAGTTCGCTAACAATTGTTCGTTGCTGATCGTGATGGAATTGTCTTCATGAACCGTGTAAGACGTGCTACCCGCGACAGGTGGATCATTCTCTGGCGTCACGCTGACATCAATGTTAGCGGTTACCGTATCGGTACCATCTGATACATTGAACGAGAAGTTTACATCGCCATTGAAGTTTTCGTTTGGCGCGAAGCTGTATGTACCATCGCCATTATCGGTTAGAACACCATCTGCGCCAGTGTAAGTCACACCTTCAACGCTTAGGTCGTCCCCTTCAATGTCCGTCGCACCCGTTAATAGGTCTTGGTCATTGAACGTTAACACGCCATCTTCACCGACTGTGAATGCTTGGTCTTGTGCTTCTGGACCATCGTTCACTGGTGAAACTGTTAGCTCTAGGTTGGTAGAGACAACATCATCGCCATCAGACACATCAAACGTAAAGCTAACATCGCCATTGAAGTCAGCATCTGGCGTTAATGTGTAAGTACCATCCCCGTTATCTGTGATAGTTACGCTGTCGTCATCAGTCGCTAAGTTAAGCGCTGTTAGTTGGTCGCCATCTAAATCACGAGCATTAGCTAGCAAGTCTTCTTGCGTAATGATGATAGAACCATCTTCTTCCACTGTTGCTGCAACAGGAAGTGCTTCAGGTGCATGCTCAATGTGTGCGCCTGTCGCGTTAATGTAAATGGTTTGGGAAACCGTTTCAGAATCATCATTCGATAACTCTGTCGCAGTTGCGGTTACATGAACTTCAAGCTGCTCATTGAAGTCTTCTGGTAACTGGATCTGTAGCGCATTTTCGATAGCCGTTGTTGGTAAGTTCACCGTACCATCAGGACCAACCGTCACTTCACCACTGTAGATTTGGCTGTTCACTTCACCCACATCGATTGTGAAGTTGAAGTCTGAATAGTCAGCATCACCGCCGCCATACAAATCTTCAAATCCGTAAACGAGCTCGCCATCTTCATTAACAGTGGTACGCGTATGTTCGATACCATCTTGGTTTAGTTGAGCGCTTGAACCACCATGGAAGATCGCGTCACCATTCTGCCCTTGAACTACAGTTTCAGTGCCATCGGCAGCAACAAATACAAGTTGAGGATCAACCGTATCCATTTTCGCAGGTGAACCATCCTCAGCACGGAACTCGTACTGACCGTCTTGCATCGCGTCAAAGTCATTGTGCTGATGTCCGTTTGGAATCAAGAACAGATTGAAACTTTCACCTTCTTCAACTTGGAAGCTGAACTGGTCTTGTCCTGGAACAAGGTCACCGCCGCCGCCAAATTGTGACGCGTTTTCGTAAACAACCTCAACACCCGTGATATTACCGTCTTCATCGACTTTGTAGTAACCCGCTGCGTTTTGGTAACCTGCCGTTTCACCTTCAAACGTTACTGCAATTTCAGTGTCGTTGTAACTGGTGATGCCGTTCTCTTGGTCATTCAGAACGCCTTCGTTATCGTATTGAATAACCGAACCTTCTGGCACACCATCAACCGTTACGGTAAGTGTTTCAGACAAGTCTTGATCGACAAGCGCCGCTGCAATGTTCAGTTCAACAATGCCGCCTGGCTCAACCAGAATTGCTTCATCATCAACGTTAACGCCGTCGCCATCGGTTATCACAAGATCCGGTGCATCCGCGACCGCTTCAATATGAACGCTAATGTCTTGTTCTACCTCATCAGTGCCGTCGGTAACCGTAAAGCTGAACTGCAGGTCACCACTAAAGTGTTCTTCAGGAACGAAGCTAAACGTGCCATCACCGTTATCGGTTACCGTGCCTTCATCACCAGAGTAATTGATGCTGGTAACGCTAAGGTCATCGCCATCAATATCAATCGCACCGCTCAATAGATCTTCTTGAGTGAACAGGATGCTGCCATCCTCTTCGATGTGGTACATGCCTGGGGCAACAATTGGAATGTCATTCACCGGATTCACGGTCAATGTCATGTCATTGGCGGTACTTAGCTCACCATCACTCACTTCATAGGTGAATGCGATATCACCATTGAAATTTTCCGAAGGTGTTACTGTGTAAGTACCATCGCCATTGTCTACGATACTTGCATTCGGATCGTTGGTTTCTAGCGCGCTAGCAAACAGTTCATCACCATCTTGGTCACTCGCGTTCTCCAGCAACATCGCTTGTGTAACGAGAATTGAACCATCTTCGTCGACATCCGCAACCATTGGTGTTACTTCTGGTGCATCATTAGCGAACTCAACTTTTAGGTCGATGTTTGCAGCCACCACGTCGGTGCCGTCACTCACATCAAACGTTAAGTCAACATTGCCGAAGAAACCCTGCTCTGGCGTTAATGTGTATGTGCCATCACCATTGTCTGTCACATCTACCGTATCACTCGCACTTGTCACGTTCAGTACAGAAAGCTCATCACCTTCAACATCTGTCGCTTGTGCTAGTAGTTCAGCTTCTGTAATGGTGATCGCTTGACCGTCTTCCGTAGTGAAAGACATGTCTGGAACGTCTGGTGCATCATTGATAGGGTTTACGGTTAGGTTAAGGTCAGCTGCAACAGTTTCGATCGCGTCAGTGACATCGTAAGTAAATTCAATCTCACCAAAGAAATCAGCACTTGGTGTAATCGTGAAGCTACCGTCTGGGTTTTCTACAACAACCGCATTTGGATCGTTGGTCGCAAAGTTAACCGCTTCAAGGTTATCGCCATCGACATCCGTTGCATTCGCTAACAGATCCTCTTGAGTGATAGTGATTGAACCATCTTCATCAACAGCGGCTTCAATTGGGCCGCTCACTTCAGGGCCTTCGTTGACAATTTCAACGTCTACTCTTGCAGTACTTGGTGCACTGGCTTGACCGTCACTGATATCGAAGGTCAGATTCACTTCACCGTAGAAGTCCTCTGCAGGTTCGAATGTGAAAGTATTGTCTCCATTGTCTGTTAATGTACCTTGTGATTGGTCAACAAGCAGTAGATTCTCAACATGCAGGATATCGCCATCAACATCGGTCGCGCCAGACAATAGGTCTTTCGCTTCGATGATCATAGAGCCGTTTTCAAGCATTTGGGTGTGCAATGGCTCGCCCGGAACCGGCACATCATTAACAGGTACAACGGTCAGATCTAGATGGGTTGCAACTTCATCGGTGCCATCGAATACCTTGTAATCAATGTCGATTTCACCATTGAAGTTTTCATTCGGCATGAAGGTAAATGTACCATCACCATTGTCGACTAAATCACCGTCATCACCACCGTAAGTGATGTCAGAAATAGACAGCGCATCACCTTCTACATCTGTGGTGTTCGCCAGTAAATCATCAGCACTGAACGCAATACCTTGGTCTTCGTCTGTCGATAGAACCATTGGACCAGAAACGATTGGCGCATCATTCACTGACTCAAAGTTGATGTTAATTATGTTGTCATCAGTCAGTTCACCATCAGAAACTTGGTAACCCAGCTCAATTTCACCGTAGAAGTTTTCATCTGGTGTCACCGTCCAAGTACCATCACCGTTGTCAATCAGTGTTGCATGCTCTGAGTTTTCACCCACTAGCTCGAGATTTTCAATATCAAGGTCGTCGCCATCAATATCAGATGCTTGCGCCAGTAGTTGCTCTTCGGTAATCACAACCGAAGCAAACTGGGCAGAACCATCGGTATCGACAGTAATATTCGGAAGATCAGCCGTTAGTTCGATTTCGTTGTCACCCGCATGGATATTCAACTCAACCGTTTCGGTAATTTCTGAACCGTCTACACCAATCGATGTGAACACGGCTTCATCATGACAAGTTTGTGACACGGTCATATTTTGAACAACATAAGTACCATTTCCTTGAACTGTACCAAGCTCAAAGTAAGACACTGGTTGATCAACCGTTAGCGTGTAATCTGTCTCGAAAGTACCACGGTCTTCTTTGTGGTAAGTCATCGAGTCAATTAGGTCACCGTCCTCATTGAACGCTTTGATTTCTACTTCTGTAAAGTGACGCGATTCTTCCATGAACCAACCACCTAAACCATCTAGGTGGAAACTGATTTCATTGATGTCTTGACCTTCAACTGAAATAGTCAGTTTTTCATCACCACTCAACCCTTGGCGATCGGTATCACCAAGGCCGTGACCTATGTGGGTGTTACCATTCCAAGCACCAAGCGGATCATCGTTACTTTGAACCGTAACCGTTAAATCACCATCCGAGAACTCACGAGTGTAAGGGTCAACTTCTGTACCCCAATCGTCTACGCTCGCGTTATCGTCGAAGGTACCAATTTGCGTAGTATGTGTGCCTTCAGCAAGAGCCCCCTCACTTGGAACAAAGCGTACTTCTGTATCAGCCGGTACTTCTTGCCCTACTTCCAGCACCACCCACTCATCATTAACATTCGCTTCAATGATCCCGTTTTCTGGCGCTTGGTCTAAACGTAGTGCAGGTTCTTCACGAAGCGTCACACCAACCGTTTGATCTTCTTGCGCTTGGATGAAGATCTCTTCGCCCGCTTCTGGCGCATCATTAACTGGATTAACCGTTAGATCGAGTGTGGTCAGAACTTCGTTGTCACCATCACTGATGCTGTATGTGAAGTCTAACTCGCCATTGAAGTTTTCAGTGTGCGTGATGGTGAATGAACCATCGTCATTAGCAACAATTGTCGCGTCAGGGTCGTTGGTTTGCAGGTTAGACGCCGTTAACTCATCACCCTCAACGTCAGTAGCATTTGCAAGCAGCTGCTCTTGAGTAATAGTGATTGAATTATCTTCGTCGACTTCTGCTTCAATACCGGACGTTTCAGGGCCGTCATTGACAGCAATGACATCAATGCCCGCTGTCGTTGTCGCCGTTGCACCGTCTTCGTCAACGACGACAACATCTAGTGAGATGTCTCCGTCGAAGTTTTCATTTGGCGTGAAGGTGTAGGTGCCATTACCGTTATCAACGAACGAACCATCGTCACCAGCGTAAGTAACGCTCGATAGAGCAACATCACCCTCTGCATCTGAAGAGTTCGCTAATAATTGCTCATCACTGATCGTGATTTGGCCATCTTCTTGAACGGTGTAAGATGTCGAGCCCGCTACCGGTGGATCATTCTCAGGCGTAACGCTGACATCAATAACAGCTGATGTTGAATCAGTACCGTCAGAGACATCGAATGAGAATTGAACATCACCATTGAAGTTCTCGTTTGGAGCAAAGCTATATGTGCCGTCGCCATTATCGCTAAGAACACCATCTGCACCTGTGTAGAGCACGTTTTCAATCGACAGTTCATCACCATCAATATCCGACGCGCCGGCAAGCAGGTCAGCATCGGTGAACAGTAACGTACCGTCTTCTTCAATCGTGAACTGTTGATCTTGCGCTTGTGGCAAGTCATTAACCGGATTCACGGTAATGTCTAGACCAACTTGAACTGAACCACCATCGTTATCGATGATATCGAAGTTCAGATCTAGGTCACCGTTGTAGTCGGCGTTAGGCGTAATGGTGTAGCTGCCATCATCATTGTGTTGGATGGTTGCGTTTTCATCGGTCGAAAGGTTAATAGCTTCGAGGTTCTCGCTATCAATATCACCAGCTCGCGCCAATAACTGATCTTGGCTTAGTGTGATTGAGCTGTCTTCGTTGATGGTGTAAGCCAAATCGCCCGATACTGGTGGATCGTTAATTGGCAGTACATCAACATTAATCTGTGTCTCTACCGTCGCGCCATCTGCATCTTGAATGGTCACACCCAGTTGAACCTGACCATTGAAGTTTTCGTTGGGTGCAAAGCTGCATGTACCATCACCATTTACAGTGAAGATACCGTCAGAGCCATCGTAGTTAATGCCAACAAGCTCTACATCGCCTTCGACATCCGAAGCATTCACAAGAATCTGAGATTCACTGAACGTCAGTACCGAATCTTCATCAATGGTGTATGACGTTGGACCCGCAACCGGTGGATCATTCACTTCTAGTACGGTAATGCCCGCAGTGGTTTCATCAATCGAACCGTCTTCATCGGCAACAATAACGTCAAGGTTGATATCGCCACTGAAGTTTTCATTAGGAAGGAAGGTGTAACTGCCGTCACCATTATCTTGGAACACACCATCTGTGCCGCTGTAAGTGACGCTGTCAATCGACACTGCACCTTCAACGTCAGAAGAGTTTGCTAGCAACTGCTCATCAGAAATTGTGATGGCATTGTCTTCGTTGACCATGTATGAGGTTGAACCCGCAACTGGCGGATCGTTCTCAGGAGTCACACTCACATCAATGTTAGCGCTGACTGTTTCTGTGCCATCAGACACATCGAAACTGAAGTTCACATCGCCATTGAAGTTCTCGTTTGGCGCAAAGGTATAAGTACCATCACCGTGGTCGGTCAGTACGCCATCACCACCTGTATAGCTAATACCTTCAACGGTTAAGTCATCGCCATCAATATCGGTGGCACCGGTAAGTAAGTCGGCGTCTGTAAATTGAAGCGTACCGTCTTCTGCGATACTGAATTGTTGGTCTTGAGGAACCGGCAAGTCATTAACTGGGTTAACAGTAAGATCGGCGGTTGCTTGAACCGTGTCAGTACCGTCAGTGATGTTGAATTGAATATCAATGTCACCATTGAAGTTCGCATCTGGTGTGATGGTGAAACTGCCGTCATCGTTAGCTACAACCGTCGCATCACCACCAACTGTTAAGTCACTTGCGGTTAGATCTTCGCCTTCTACATCGGACGCTTGAGACAACAGCTGATCTTGGCTCAGTGTGATTGAACCATCTTCGTTAACGTTGTAAGCCAAATCACCAGACACTGGCGCATCATTGATTGGTAATACGTCAACATTGATGACGGTTTCCACTTCTGCACCATCTTCATCACGAATGGTGACATCAAGCTGAACTTGGCCATTAAAGTTCTCATTTGGAGCGAAGCTGCAAGTGCCGTCACCATTTACTGAGAAGATACCCTCAGGGCCATCGTAGCTAATACCCACAAGCTCAACATCCCCTTCTACATCTGAGGCGTTAAGCAACACTTGAGACTCACTGAAGGTAAGTACTGAGTCTTCATCAATGGTGTAAGACGTAGGGCCTGCAACCGGCGGATCGTTCACTTCAAGAACATTGATGCCCGCGGTCGTTGAGTCGGTCGCACCATCTTCATCAGCAACAACGACATCCAGTGCAATTTCACCGCTGAAGTTCTCATTTGGCGAGAAGGTGTAAGTGCCGTTACCATTGATTTCAAGGACACCATCACTACCCGAGTAAGTCACGCTGTCTACCGATACATCACCTTCGATGTCTGAAGATGTTGCCAATAGTTGTGCATCAGAAATGGTAATCGAATTGTCTTCATTCACCGTGTAGGACGTTGAACCCGCAACTGGCGGATCGTTCTCAGGAGTCACGTTTACATCAATGTTTGCAGACACCGTATCTGTACCGTCTGACACATCGAAGCTAAAGCTAACATCACCATTGAAGTTTTCGTTTGGAGCAAAGCTGTATGAGCCCTCACCCAAGTCAGTCAGTACGCCATCAGTACCTTCATAAGTGATACCTTCAACCGTTAGGTTATCGCCTTCAACGTCTGTCGCGCCTGTAAGCAGATCCGCGTCTGTGAACAGTAAAGTACCGTCTTCTGCAATACTGAACTGTTGATCTTGAGGTACTGGCAGGTCATTAACTGGGTTAACGGTTAAGTCTGCAGAGGCTTGAACCGTATTAGAGCCATCTGAGATATCAAAGCTGATATCGATGTCGCCATTGAAGTTCTCATCTGGCGTGATGGTGAAACTGCCGTCATCGTTAACTACAACCGTCGCATCACCGCCAACTGTAAGACCACTAGCAGTTAGGTCATCGCCTTCCACATCAGATGCTTGAGAAAGCAATTGCTCTTGGCTTAGACGAATCGAACCATCTTCATCGATTGAGTACGCTAGGTCGCCAGATACTGGTGCATCATCGACTGCTGTTACGCTTACGTCGATGTTTGCCGCTACCGTATCGGTACCATCAGACACATCGAAACTGAAGTTTACATCGCCATTGAAGTTCTCGTTTGGCGCAAAGGTGTACGTACCATTGCCATTGTCGGTAAGAATACCGTCACCGCCATCGTAGGTAACACCTTCAACTGACAGGTTGTCACCTTCAATGTCTGTTGCACCTGTTAAAAGGTCGGCATCAGTGAAAACTAGCGTGCCATCTTCTTCGATTTCGAACGTTTTATCTTCTGGTACAGGTGCGTCATTAATAGGACGAACCGTTAAGTCAATTGCGCTGCTTACGGTTTCTTGACCGTCGCTGATATCGAAAGTTAGATCAAGTTCACCGTTAAAATCTGCAGAAGGAACAACCGTGAAAGTGCCATCACCATTGTCTTGAACCGTTGCATCTGCGCCAACTTGAACATTTGAAGCTACCAGCTCATCGCCATCAACATCACTTGCGTATTCGAGTAATTGTTCTTGAGTGAATGTTATGGAGCCGTCTTCATCCATGATGTAAGCCAGATCTTGTTCAGCTTCTGGTGCATCATTTTCACTTTCCACTTTGATTTTGAACGTTTCGCTTACCGTCTCTGAATCAAAGTCGTCTTCTACTTCACTGATAGTCTCTTCGTCAGAAGCTTGAACATCAACGGCAAATGTCTCTTCTACCGTCTGTGAATCTAAATCATCACCGACTTGTTGGTCGTCGGACTCAGAAGATGCAGCATTTGGAGCTGCAGACGTACGTGCAGCTTGGCTTTGTTCTTCGTTACCTTCAACGCTAGAAGCACCTCCAGAACCTGCGGCATTTTCGCCACCGACAGCTTGAGCGCCAGCACCCGCTCCGCCGCCACTACCAGCTGCATTATCTGAGCCAGCTTCAGAAGCCGCACCACCAACTACATTGGATTGAGCTGCATCTGAGTCTCCATCGCTTTCAGGTGTTTCTTCTTGAACAGCCGCACCAGAAACCGATGCTTCTTCCGCATTACCGGCCCCAGTTGGATTGTCTTCCAACGCTTGGTTAACTTCGTCTGCTGCATCCGTATTTTCAGCACCCGTCGCTACCGTCGACGCAATCGTGTTCTGTTGATTTTGTTGATTCTGCTGTTGGGAGGGCGTACCCGCGTCGTTCGTGTCCGTCTGCTCTACCGCGTCATTGAGATCTTCATTTTGGTTGTTTTGGTTATTTTCGCCTGCCATTACAGCCTCCGTTGCTACTAGCTAACTGATCGTATTTAGAGGCATTAAAGGACACCATTTTGGAAAACCAAGTTTTTATACAACTTTTTTCATATTTTTGTTTTTATGCATAAAGAATCAAAAAAAATTTGAAAACTGCCTTTAAAGATCCTTAGTTATTGTGATTAAAACAATTACGGCGGTGGAATGATGATAGACATGACGAGTTTGCTGCGTTCAATCGACAACAACCACAAAGGGCTTCAATTGCTACTAGGCGATTTTTATAAGGACTTTTCAGACGCAGCGATCAACATAGAGATGCTTCATAAAAGTGACCGTTTTGATGAGCTCAACAACTACTCAAAGAGATTAAAGACCATCTTAACTTTACTGTGCGATCAAGACTTACCACCCAAAATGGCCAAATTGGAACATTTGAGTAAGCACGAATTCCCTGCACCTGAAGATCTTTTAGAGGATGTAAAAACTGAATTGCACAACGTCAATCGACAAATCAATCACTTGTTGGACATTAAGGAAGTAATAGATGACAAGTCATCGAGGTAGTCATGAGCAATAACCAAATAGAACATCACTTAAGAAAAGCGCTCGTTTCTAATAATGAGGCTTCTAAGGTCACAGCTGATGACACCATTGTGCTTGGAAGTGCCATGACCAGTGTTCACAAAACGTTGCTCATCATATTCCTACTCGCTTTAGTCGCTATCGCCGTGGCATCACAAGCGCGTATAGACATCGTCGTTTCTGTACGTGGTGAACTGTTGTTGGAATCTGACGTTGAGAAGGTTCAACACCTAGAAGGCGGTATATTGGAAGAGATGTTAGTCCGAAAAGGAGAAGTCGTTTATGAAGGACAGCCGATCGCACGAATTCGCTCACTAGACCGCAACACACAACTCGATACCGTGAATACTGAGATTATTCAGATTGAGCTCGATAAGATTCGTTATGAAAGCTTACGCGACATGGTAGAACCCAACTTCGCTTCTTATATCGAAAAATTTCCAGAACAAGTTCAGGTCAACATGAATACATGGCGACAAGAGTTCTCTAAAAACCGTTCAAATGAAGAGCTCATTACCCACGATATTAAACACAAAAACTCCCTGATTAAATCAATGCTTAAGCGTCGTAAAAGTTCAGAGAACCAACTATCGCTCATTCGCAAACAACTCAACATCAAAAATACGCTTTATAAAGAAGAGATGGCGTCTTATGTCGACGTCCTCAACATGAAAGTACAAGAATCCAATATGGTACGTGAGATTGAGAACCTTGATGAGTCGGTCATGAACGAACGTTTTCAGCTCGACAAACTGGAAAAACAACACCGTGACTTGGTTGAAAATCGAAACTCCGAGTACCAAGCACAAATCATTCAAGCGAATAAAGATCTCAAGCTAAAACGTATCTTACAACCACAACATTCCGACAAGGTTGATCGACTGGTTGTCTACTCACCAGTCGATGGCGTGGTCGACAAACTGCACTTCAATTTCCGCTCAGCTGTGATTCCGCCAGGTGAGAGTATCGCAGATATTGCCCCAATAAATAATTCGCTACACGGCGAAGCGAAGATTCCACGTAAAGACATGGGATTTGTAGAAATCGGACAGGCTGTGAAGGTAAAAATGGATACCTATAATTTCGCTAAATATGGATTTGTTGAGGGAACCATCGCCTCAATCAGCCGCTCGTCTTATGAAGAAGAAGACGCCGAATTCTATTTAGCAGAGATTGAAATTGACCGAAACTTTCTTGAACGAGGAGGCACTCAATACAAATTATCACCTTATATGGAATTTACCGCCGATGTAAAAACAGGCTCGCGTCGCGTGATCGAATACGCAGCGAAGCCAGTGATGTCAGCCATCGAAGATGCTTTCGATGAGAGGTAATCAATGAGCGGAAAACCTTCGTACAATATTTCTGTACCCGCCCTGCGACTAAGCATATTGTTTAGCGTCGTACTGGCTGCGCTCGCTTTCTATTTATACTTTTCTTGGTCAAAAGTAGACTCAGTTGCACAAGTGCAAAGTGCCCCACTGCTCATACAAGCTCAGAAGCTTAATCAGACCATCGAACAAGATATTCAAACTCTGCAGCAGTGCTTAAGTACCGACACTTGTGGTACTAACGAATTCAATCTAGTTAACTTGAAGCGTGAAATAGATGAATTTAGGTCGCTAGCCTCTTTGAACAAAACTGAGTTCAGCTTGGTTGGCGCTACTGAATACACTCAACTTGAATTAGCGATTAACCGTTTCTCCGATAGCGCTAAAGCACGTGCCGATGTACTCGATTTATATCTCTCACTGACCAACAACTATCTGCAGATGGATGACAACTACCGCACCATGTTTAACAACCATGCGAGCGATTTGATGTCTGAGAAAAACGAGTTCTTCGTTTGGTTGTTTATGGTGGTCGTAATATTGGCCGTGATAACGGTTCTATCTAACGCTGTCGCCATGTTGAAATTGAAGAAATCCAGCTCTAACGAACGCGAAATCGACTATGAGTTCGATGCCCTCTATCAAGAGCTGAAACAACTCGACTTACAAAGACTCGAAGAGCTTCTGAATGAAGTGAGCATCAATCCGAAACAACGCCAGATCTACTCTCACCTCAAACTGATCTTCAGTAAATTGGAAGACCAAAAGCGCAATAACGATCTCTACAAACAGTTGTATGCACTGATCGGGTATGAGATTCGCGGTATCACCAACACCATCAACGGCGGTGTCCAATATCTGGTTCAAGAAACCGATGAAAACGGCGTATTGATGGCGAAGGATATTACCTCTGCGTGTAGTACCTTATCTGAGTTAGCAGAAAACTATAACCGATTGATTTCACAGGGTACGGAAAGCAAGTCGAAGGAATTCTCGCTACTAAGCGTGTTGTCTGAATTGATGATTCATATCAGCGCCAAAGTTCAGAGGAACGAAGGTCAACTCGACTGCTTTATCTCTGATAATTTGCCGAATCGAGTGGAGGGCCAATCCACCAGCTTGTTCTGGATATTGTTCCTGCAGCTTTCCAATGCCATTCAACTCAAATCAAATAAGAAGCTATTTGTGACGATTGAATCGGGTGCGGCGTCAGACATGGAAAATACCCGTGTCACCATCAACCTTAACTTCTTATCAACGCTGGATGTCTCTGTTGCCAAGCTCAATAAACTCCATTGGAGCGCACACAAAGACCATACAGCCAATACAGATGACTTAGCAAAAAGCGTTCTGAAAGATTACGGCTATTACGAGAGTCACTGGTTCCAGTCAGGGGCACAGGAACGTTTTCAGATCGAGCTTGATCTTAAAGCTAAGAATTTCCACACAGAGAAGACGCGCTTCGATGGCAAGCGTTTACTGCTGTGCGCCAATACTCAAATCCGTATCGATGTGATGAAGAAGATGCTCAGCAATTTGGGGCTCGACATCACCGAGATTCGCACTGCAAATGAGCTTTTCTCAGCGGCGAAAACATTCGGTGATTACGATGCGATTATGCTGACCGATACCTTTGAACCCAATAAGCTGCCGTCGTTGAGTAAAACGGTCAAATCTCAACTTAAGAACCACCCAAATACCAAGTTACTGTTGTCAGTGACCAACACTCAGCAAGCACAAGAGTGTCATAGCTTCGTCGACAAGATCATCAACGCCCCTGCTATCCCTTACGAGTTCATTCCAAACCTACTCACCATTATGGAAGCGGAAGCATCGGAAGAACAGATGGAGAACAGCTCATTCCTTATCGTTGAGGATGACCGAGTTCAGCAGATCTTACTGAAACGAATTCTTACCAAGCAAGAGTATGAACCAGACACCGTTGGCGATGGTGCCGATGCCGTGAAGCACTTCATGAATAAACGTTCTGACATCATCTTCATGGATTGCATCATGCCGGGTATGGGCGGCATCGAAGCAACAAAACGCATTCGCCAATTCGAACAAGAGAACGAGAAAAACCCTTGTACCATCATAGGGGCAACCGCATTGACCAGCAGTAACGAACACCAGGCTTGTATTGAAGCCGGAATGGATTACGTGATCAGCAAACCTTACAAAAGCGACCAAATCATCAAGGTGATCAACAAGTATGTGGCGGTACAGAAACTTAACTAGCAGCATTATGGCTGCGCTTGCATTCAGCACGATACCTTCAGCATCGGCGACGACCCTGCTTGAGGCGGTAGAACTCGGCCTGCAAAACAGCCTGTCTCTTCGCGCCAGTGATAAAGGTGTGGAAGAGAACGAATACAATATTGGGATCAGCCGATCTAAGTTTCTACCTTCGCTTAATGGCGCTGCCGATACCACATGGAATGAGAATGAAACCTTGTTATCAAGTGTGCCTGATGAAACTTCAAGCTATAACTCGAACAGCTATAGCCTTTCCCTTTCCCAATCGATATTCAATCTGGGTGATATTTTTAAATATGGAACGGCAAAACTCGACTTCAATATTGAAGAGATTAAACACGAGAACAAAATCCAGAGCACTATCTCTGAAATCGGCTCTCAATACTTCGAGTATTTGAAAAACAACGCACAGATAAAAGCGACCAAGGTCGAGCTTAAATCATCTGAGACGCGTGAACATCAGATGCGACGAAACGTAGAGTTAGGCAACACAGCCGCCAGTGAACTGTACGAAGTTATCGCTCAAAAAGAAGGTGTGTCGAATCGGTTGAGAACCTTACAAAAAGATCGTCGCGTCATTCTCAACGGGCTCTCAATTCAGATTCAATACCCTATCACTCCGTCGCAAGATATATACGAAAGCGTGCCATTAAAAGAGATTAGCGAAAGCGAACAACGCTCAATCATGGATCAAGCATTAAAGCTCAACAACGACTTGTTAGTGGCGAAGAAAAACGTCGAGAGAAGCCGTAGAAGCTTAAAAGAGAGCGGTACAAACTTCTTGCCTACCGTGTCGCTTTCAGCCAGCTATCGTCACGATGACGCCAATAACTACGATAAAACCGACATCACAGCGACAGGCGAAAGCAACTCAACTAGCGTTGGCTTGAACCTAGCCTTGCCTATCTTGTCGGGTGGCTCTGATTACTACGGATATCAAAAATCCTCGACGGCGATTGAACGTACCGAGCTGCTTTATCAAGACTCGCTTTACACCACGCGCAACAGCGTGAACACCTCTGTGCTCAACATCAACGATTTTTCGCAATCTATAAGCAGTTACGAGAACATCATTCGCGCCAACTATGCCTCTTACAAAGGCATTCAAAGGGCATACCAGTTAGGCACCCGTACGATCACCGATTTGCTTGCCGCAGAAAGTAAGCTCTTCAGCGCCTTAAGAGATTATGAAAGCGCACGATACGACTACATCATCGAAACCATCAAGCTTGAGCAAGTTAAGGGCGTGCTCTCGATTCAATCGATAGAAAGCATCATGCAATTGATGAGTGATATCGAAGGACGAAACAATCAAGAATTAGTGCCGAAACACCTTCTCTCAACTGAGTCGTTGAAAACAGGAGGTCGTAATGCAAACTGAGCAGTTTTCTCAAAAGATCAATATGGCAGATAAGTGTTATCTGACTTTCTCTACGATAATTTCCACTCTATTTGGCTTGGTACTGCCCTTCTCTATACTCATCATTTTCGACCGAGTATTACCCAACCAAGCACAAGATACGTTGTTCTTATTATTCGCGATTATCTTGATTTCTATCTTCCTCGACTACCACCTGAAAAATCAGGAAGAAAAGATTTCCTCTGTCATCATGAGGCAGTTTGAGACCAACTTAACCAACAAGGTCTTCCAATCAATCTGTTTGGCTGAAATCTCTAAATTTCGCCGCTTAGAACCGGGCGAATACCTCGAACGAATCTCAACCATTCCTGAGCTGAAAACCTTCTTTGGTGGGGAATCGGTTCGAGCGCTGATCAACCTTGCCGTCAGCGTCATAACCATCCTCATCATCGGCCTTATCAACATATGGGCTGGCGTGACGCTTCTGATTGCCTCGCTCATTTTAGCTATTTTCGCTTGGAGCCTTTCTAAGCAAAAGATTGGAAGCTTACAAAACAAGTCCGATATAGAGGGATTAACGACGTCCAAGATCATTGAAATCATTTCTAGCCCGCTGGATATCAAAGCACGAAACATGGAATACCGCGTTGAAAGCCTGATGACACAAATGGTCGAGGAACGTGAAGTTGAAAACATCAAATACGAACAGATTGAATCGAATTTTGGCTTGATCTTAGCGCTCATCCAACAACTCTCAATTGCTTGTGTTGTGGTGGTCTTGGCAACAGCCGTGATCAATATGGAGTCAAGCCAAGGCATCATGGCCGCGATAATCATGCTGACCAACCGTTACTTTGCGCCCTACCAACAAGTGATGCGTACCGCGAGCCGTTGGGAACTAAACAAACTCCATATCCAACGTATCGCTGATCTCCTTGAATTAGCAGCCTCTGTCGAGCACCAACATGAAACAACAGAAGTAGAACGTATTTCGGTTAAGTATTCTGAAAAGCAGCGTATCGAGTTCGAACTCGGACAAGCCTATTTGCTGACAGGGAAAAGTGGCTCCGGTAAGACCCACCTCGCTAACTGTATTACGCGTCAGAACAGTGATAGCAAACTCGATATCATGATTAACGACACGCCTTTGGATGACATCAATTACAACGTTTGGCGTAACAGTGTATTGATGGTCGACAAGACAAGTTCTTTCGTAGAAGGAACGATTATCGATAACCTCACCTGTTTCCGCCCAAGCTTGAATAACACTGCTTTCGCCTTATGTGAAACCATGAACATCAAGGCGCAAATTGACGGACTTCCTGCTGGTTTTTATACGGAACTCAAAGGGCATATGCGCAATCCATTCTCTCGCCAAGTGGGATATGCTCTGTTATTAGTCAGAGCCCTGCTCGCCAGTAAACGTGTATTAATATTCGACGATATAGATTGTGTCTTTGATGAGGAATTTGCGCGCGTCGTGCTGACCAGTACCGCCTATCGTGCCAATGACAAAATCTTAATCATCGCCAGCAATAAGATGGATAAACTTAACCACCGCCTCAAACGCGTAAAACTTACCGGAGGTGACCAATGAGTATCCTAGTAGACTTCAATAATGTGCCGCAACGTGTTTTGGATTTTGAATCTAGTGGATACGACGAACGTTACAGTCAATCGCCACTTATTCGTGGTTTGGCCTACACCTTGATAGCACTCGAATGGGAAGGCACGCCCGCTATACTCAGCGATGCTTTTATTCCAAAACCCAAAGACGGCGATAGCTTTACAGCAACCATAGAGCGCCTTGGATACCGCTGTGATGTGACCAAACTAAAGACACTCGAGAATATCGATAAATATCCTCACCCGTGCTTTATTGAGATAGAAAACCTCAGTGCCATCTTCTTAGGGACAAAAGATGGGAAGTTGCTGCTGTTTGATTACACGAACAACAACACCATTGAATACCCAATGTGTAAAAAGCCCTGCTTGCTGATTTCTATTAGCGAGTACTCTCGTCTGTTCCGCGAACCACCTCCGGAATCGCAAGACAGAAGCAATTGGATAAAATACGCTTTCTATCGTTACAACAATGAACTTAAAAGCCTGATCATTCTGAGCTTCGTCATCAGTATTCTCGGTGCATTGCAGCCATTCTTCATCATGAGTGTCTATAACTTCGCACTGACTTCGAGTTCTGAGGCGACACTGTATTGGTTAACCTTATTCGCCATTATTGTTGGCTTCTCGGAGTATTTCTTTAAAAAGATGCGGGTAAATATCATTGCCACGTCCGGTAAAGACCTCGCCGTGCACATCTCGCAAGCCGTTATATCTAAGCTGCTGTGGCTACCTTATGCGATGACATCCACTGCTGGGGTCTCTTCTCAGTTAGCTCGCTTGAAAGATATCGACACGTTCCGACGCTTAGTGACTGCAGAATCAACGCTTAGCTATTTTGATATGCCGTTTGTTATTGTATTCATCATTGCGATAGCCCTAATGTCTGGCACCGCTGCACTTGTGGTGATGGGCGGCTTAATATTGATGTTGGTGTTCTGTGTTTACTCTCGTTACATCTACTCACAAGCCACATCTAAAAGCTCTCGCGCCAATGCGATGGTCTCTTATCAATGGAATGAAATCCTTCGTGGTATCAAGACCATTCAGGGTTTGCCTTTGTTGCGCGTGGTTCAATCTCGTTTTAGTGCCTCCCATATGCAAAGCACCAGTGATGCGGAGAATGTCGCTGTAACCAACAGTAAAATTCAGGCTGCAGGTGGTAGTTTGATTCAGGTGATTGGTACTGCAAGTATCGTGACCGCAGTAATCGGAGTCATGGAAGGCACTTCTGATGCGGGTGCGATGCTTGCAACCGTTATTCTCGTTTGGAAAGCACTAGGCCCGATCATGGGGATCTATAACTCAATTTCTAAGTTTCAATCCATCAAGGCGTCATCGGCACAGATAAACAATTTAATGTCGATGAATGACGACAAGCTAACGCTAGAAAAAAGCCCGCCTATTCGGCTGTTCCAAGGAAATATTGTGGGCAGTGGTGTCAGCCACCGTTACACAGGGGCAGCAACAGGGTTAACCAACCTTGGTTTCAAGATACCTCCCAGTGCAAAAGTCGTCATATGTGGCCCGACTGGCTGTGGAAAAACCACGCTCATTTCAATCATGGCTGGTTTAGAAGATCGTTATCAGGGCGCGGTGTCTGTCGATGGCTATAACATTAAGCAATTCAACAGTTATCGCTATCGCACGTCGATTAACTACATCCCTTTCAATTTGCACATTTTCGAAGGTTCTTTGGAGACCAATTTCATTTTACACAATGGATTGATTCCGACAGAGAAAATGCAGGAGATGGTGAGCTTCTTCGAGCTAGACGAATGGCTGCCAGAAGGCTTGGCGACTCAATTGAGTGTCGATAAGTGCAAAGGTCTTCCCAATGGCATTCAACAAAAGCTGCGTTTGGCACTTGGTTTAGGCAACTGTGAGCAATCTCTGATAATCATTGATGAACCGTTCAACGGGGCTGAAAATGAAAACGCCCAGTATTTTAACCGCCTGTTCAGCGATAAGTTGCTGAATAAAACCGTCATTTTTTCGACCAATGATCCCGGTTTGATCGCTACTTCCAATATGAGTTTGGTTCTAGAACCTGATGGCAACTTGAAATATTTTGGCTTAACAGACAAATACTTAAACAGCTTGAGTTAAACACGACGATGCTTATTCACAAATTACTTGGTAGATAAATGGATGTAATTGACAAAAACATAAGTGAGAGAGATGATTCGCTCTAAAATCACCGATAAAAAGGAAGCAAATGTACACATTCGTTGCAGACAAGCTTGATGTAGCCTACTTATCCGCAATTCCTGAAAAACATCAACTTCAGGGCTGCGATGTGCCTGAAGAGGAAATCGAACTTCGAGAGATCATAGAAGTTTGGTATGAGTGTGCCTTTCTACCCGCTTTCAATCTTCAGAAAATCGATATCGAGAACAAAGCTGAGTTAACCGTCGTACAATCAAATGTTCTGAGCAACGATACGCGTACGCTCGCTTTCCTACTCAAAAACAGAGTGTACCGCGCTGCACTGAACAGAGTGCTCGGTGTTTGGGCGCTAGAACCTTCTGCAAAAACGGTGTTAGAGCAACTTCTATTTGAACTAAGTCTCGATAAAAATCACCCTAATTAACTCGCTTTTTAAGATACTCATCAATAAGCATCAAAATCAAACCGACCGCCAAACGCTATAAATTGCTAGCAAGAGAAGCTATTTCAAAATAAGCTGTGGAATCACAAGAACTTATACCCCTCCCACACTTCCATTAAATTTACAGTTTCAAAGTTTCCATATCAGCATTTTTATTCTACTGTTTTTATATAAAACCAGTTGGATGGATCCTTAATATGTCGACACTTACGGTCTGGAATAACCTTTCAGTTAAACATAAACTCTTTGGCTTAGTTCTACTACCGATCTCATTGCTCCTTTTCTTAGCCGGTAGACAAGCTTACTTTCTGACGACGCAGTTAAACGATTTTGAGCGAACCAATCAGTTAGCAATTTACCTTGAAGATATCTCTGTCTTGTATCGAAGTACTTTGGCCCCAAACACTGAAGAGTTCGTTAATCGAAGTGCTAAGGTAAATGCCGAGCTCAAAGCACTTTCACCCAGCATATTTCTAAACAGTTCCGAAGAAGTGAACCAACTGCTGGCCGACTTCAGTGAGGCAACCTTGTCGACTATGAAAACGACCGACAGTTTCGATAAGCTGGATGCGATTGAATGGCAAAGTGACTTGTACCAACAATTGTTGCTAGCCATTGAGAAAGTCCCTTTTGATATCACCAAGCGTGAGATTCAACAGCACCTCACCGCCTTGCATCAACTAGAGTGGTTGATGTTTTGGTCAAATGAAGAATTTAAGCTCAGCGCTTCACTCTTCGATATTTACCAAAATCATCAAGAGTATGATTCTGAACTAGCCGAGTTGGTTGAAAGCCTCAATGCTAGGCAAGTTTTGTTCTTAGAAAGATTTGTATCCTTGAATGCCAATACACATCAAGTTTCACTCATGATTGAAGTGTTTAAAGATGAGGCTTTTATGAAAAGCCAAGAGATACGTCACGCACTTCATAGTTCATCCACAATAAGCGCATTGACTCCACAAGAGATCACTACCGGACTCAATGCGATGAGTGCTCGCCTAAGCCTGTTGCAGAATTTAGGTGACGTGATCAAACAAGAGTTCCAAGCCGAAGTAGCTCAAGCGATCTCAGATGCTCAAACAGAAAGAACGCTATTTATCTCCATCGTCACGTTGCTTGCAGCAACTGTTATGGGATTAACCCTCAGTTTAGCGAAACAAGTCACCAACAATCTTGGGCTAGTTCTTAGGTTCTTAAAAAGTGAAAACGATGATACCCGCCCTTCTTTGGACAAACTGATTCAAGGCAAAGACGAACTCAGCCTATTTGCTCAGCAAGTAGAGCGACTCACCATCGAACGAGAACATGCAAAAGAGAAGTTAACGATAGCGAAAGAAGACGCAGAGCGAGCTAAAGAAGACGCCGAAGAAGCCAAAGACCACGCAATACAAGCTAGCAAAGCGAAAAGTAGCTTCTTGGCCAATATGTCTCATGAAATTCGAACCCCACTGAATGGCGTTATCGGAATTTCGGAGATTCTGTCAGACACACCACTTACACCAACACAACGTGATTATGTAGATACGATCGAGACCTCATCCCAACTACTGCTAAGCCTCATAAACGACATCTTAGACTTCTCTAAGATTGAATCTGGCATGCTATTAATCAGCCCGCATTCGGCATCGATTAGAGAATCCATTTACGACATCGCATCTATTGTCGCGCCAAAAGCTAAAGAGCAAAAGATATCAGTGAACGTTGATATCAGCCCAGACACACCTGCACGCGTGATGATCGATGATCACCGATTAAGACAGATCTTGATGAACTTTATGTCGAACGCGGTGAAGTTCACAGCAGAAGGTGGCGTTACCCTGTCAATTCAAACGCTAAACAAAGCAGAAAACAATGTCACCCTAAGGTTTTCTGTGCGAGACACGGGGATTGGTATCGATAAACAGCAACAGAAACAGATATTCGAACCGTTCGCTCAAGAAGATGATTCAACGACCAGACAATTCGGTGGTACTGGTCTTGGCCTTGCGATCAGTACTCAGCTTGTTGAACTTATGGGTGGTCAGATCCAACTCGACTCCGTCAAAGGTGAAGGCAGTTGTTTCTACTTCGATCTAGAATTACCCATTGATTTAATGTTGCCAAAACCAAGCACAGCAACCGCCGACATTTATATTCTAGGTAACGCGAACATGCTCTCTAAACGAATAGAATGGGACCTTAACCTCTATGGTTTAGAAATAACCCAACGAACGAGAGATACAGTTGAGCTTACACAACAACTCACGATTCAAAAGCACACTAACCCAATCACAGTTGTCTTTGCTGAAGATGACACATTCCAAGCCAGTGACTATACCAGTGACTTAGATAAGCTCCACCAAAACGGCATCACTATCTGCTTGATTCGATCATTTTTGAGCGAGCCGGCTGACATCGGCAATTGTGTTACGGCTCAAGTATCACAGCCCCTACTCGGTTTACGTTTGATTAAAGCGGTTGAGCTCTGTGATACACAAGGTCGGGTTGAGCTTTCAGAGGCGAGCCAACCTTCTCTAGAGATACAACACAAAATTCTGATCGTCGAAGACAACAAGGTCAACCAAAAAATTGCCGGGCTTCATGTTGGTAAAAGTGGTTTTGAATTCGAGTTTGCGAATAATGGCCAGGAAGCCGTGGACATGTTCAGATCGAACCCTCACTACGCAGCAATACTCATGGACTGCATGATGCCGGTTATGGATGGCTTTGAAGCGACAAGTAATATTCGCCGCGTTGAAAAAGAGACCAATGCCACGCGTCGTATCCCTATCATTGCCCTGACCGCCAGTGTTATTGATGACGATATTCAAAGGTGTTTCGACGTGGGCATGGATGACTATGTGCCAAAGCCATTCAAATTTGAAATGTTAAAAGAAAAAGTACTTGCCGCCGTTGAAGCAATGCCACTTCCTGTTGCCTACAAAACTAAATCTACGAAAAAACCCGCGACCGTAACGCCGATTCTTAATGCTGCAGCTAAACGGACTGTGCCAGAGGAAAGAGAACAAAACCCGGTTCCGAGCAAATCTGAAAGAATACTGCTCGTCGAAGACAATCGAGTTAACCAAAAAGTCGCTTCGGTCATGCTAACAAGGGCTGGTTACGCTTTTGAAATTGCAGAGAATGGTCAAATTGCCGTTGATATGTACCAAAACGACAGTAGTTTCGACATTATACTAATGGATTGCATGATGCCCGTTATGGACGGTTTCACAGCAACTAAGGAGATTCGGGAGCATGAGAAAAACCTAGGCTTAAGCAAAACTCCTATCATCGCGCTAACCGCCAGTGTTATCGATGATGACATTCAAAAGTGCTTTGATTCAGGCATGGATGGATACGTAGCGAAGCCCGTAAGAAAAGAAAAGCTATTCCATCAAATAGAAAGTGCGACTTGTTAGGAGAAACCCATGGATTGGATTAAAACAATAAAAACACTTCCACGCAGAGTCATATTGCCCGTCGCGGTAGGGCTGTTAGGAAACTTGCTTCTTCTCAGCCCAGCTCATGCCGCAGAAGATTACGCCATATTCTCTTTAGATTCAGGATTTGAAGAAATATCGATAAACAAAGCAAGGAAGCTGTATAGAGGAAAAACAAAACGACTCGATGGTAAACGTGTAGAACTTTCTGATTGGCCTGAAAACAGCAGCGAACGTGAAGTTTTTTACCAACAACTGCTTGGAAAAAACGCAGCTCAAATGAATGCCCATTGGGCGAGCTTATCCTTCTCTGGTAAGGCTCGTTATCCAAGAGAGATTAAATCGGCGTCCACCGAAACCTTGGTTGACTGGCTTGATGACAAGCCCAATCGAATTGGGTACGCCCCGCTCTCGACGCTCCCTGAAAATGCCAATGTTCTATACGTTATAAGCTCGGAGAAATAATATGAAAAAAATAATTACGTCAGTGCTATGTGCTTCAATTGCCTCTCCGGCTTTCGCTATTATTGAACTTACCGATAATTTTTCGTTAAGCGGATTTGGTTCTACTTCTTGGGCAACATCAGATAACGACTCCCCTTTAATCATCAACAATGGTTTTACCGATGAAAATTGTTATGACTGTGATACGACACTTGGAGTTCAACTCGATTACTTTTACAACTCATTTAAAGCTTCCGTACAAGTTGTCAAACCACCCCAATATGATTGGAGTGATCCTCAACTCGAGTGGGCTTACTTGGGCTATGAATTTAACGACTTCGATGTGAGTATTGGTCGATTACGACTGCCACTATTCCTTGCCTCTGAATACTATTATGTTGGCCAAGCCTATATGACGGCAAGACCACCGACAGAGGTGTATAACAGCGTTCTTGGTATTACCGCTTTCAACGGTGTCAAAGTGAGTTGGACTCATGATGTAACCGATGAAGCTACCCTACAACTCTCTCCATTTGTCGGAATCAAAGATAAGAATGAAGTAGAGTTCAATTCGACAACCGAGCTGGAATTCGAAACAAATCGAATGTTTGGTGCAAACCTTCAATTAAGTGGTGATAACTATCGTTGGAACTTATCTTTCCTTGATTCAAATTTCGATCAAACGACAAAAATTAAAAACGTTGGCACGCTTCCAACAGCAGACAACCAACACATCCAACTTTGGTCGCTAGGCGCTGAATATGAATTTGGCCAAGCGGTATTGGCGAGCGAAGGTCAAATCAGTGACGTTTCTTCATCCATGTACGCCAGCCTAGGTTACCATTTAGGAGCATTTACACCTTACGTAGTATACGGCGCGCAATTTAACGCCAATGAGCACTTAGAAGGGAATAGCTACTTAGTTGGTGTAGATTACGACTTGATGTCAAATATATCTATCAATGGTGAAATGCAATTCTTCGAAGCTCGTAGGTCAAACGGTGCCTTTATTGACGCCCCTAAAACCGATAAAGATGCATTGCTCTACACCATCATGTTGAGTTTTGTTTTTTAGCTCGAATTCAAATCGATGGTCACTTGCAGCAATTAAGATCCAAAAAAGCCAGTCGAATATTCGACTGGCTTTCTCAATAACGGTTTATCAGCTTACCATTAACCCATCTAAAGATTATGAGCTTGGCGCGACTCGTTTCTCTTTCAACTGTTCAATAACATAATCAGGAGCCACTTTACCTAGCTCACCCAAGCAATCATCTGTTTTTTCATTGCCATAGCGTACATAAATATCGCATACCGCGTATAACTGTTCTGGAGAGCCAGAGATCAAATACGCTTTCTCGAACGATTTAGTCGATTTGTCGATATCCAGCTCTTCTTGTAGTACCCCATTCAAGTACCAGTAGTAGCTGTTATCTTTTGCAAGTTCTGCTGCTACTTCAATCTCTTTGGCTGCTGCTGCCTTGTCTTCAAGGCGAACCAAAGTTAATGATTTAGAATAGTGCATCGCTGCATTGTCCGGCACGTTCTTCAAACCACGATCCAACACCTCGACCGCTTGTTGATCTTTATTCTGAGATCGGAAGTTATCCGCGTAGCTCAACCAAACTTGTGGGTCTCTGGGATGAGTGTTGATGAGCTCCAGATAAACAGTTTCCGCCTTATCCCACTCGTTGTGCCAGCGAAGAACATCAGCAAACAACAGTTGAAACTTTTCAGATTCTTGTGATTCCAAGAATGTTATTAACTCAGCGACAGGTTGTTCGATTTGTGCTTTCTGTTCTTTATCTAACGTATTGTAATCACGAACTAAGTTCGATGTTGCTGAATGACGAACCATAGAGTCTGTATCGCTCAGCAAAGGCGAAACTAACGCCCAACGATGCTCAAGTTGATATGGCGAAGAACCGATAATCGAAGCCTCACGAACTTCAGGGTTTTGATCTTTCAAACCTCTTGCCACCGCCACCAGCGCATTCTGGCTTGGGTATGAAGCAAGTTCTTGCAGTGCACCAGTACGATTTTCAACGGATTGATTCTGATCTTGAGCCATGTAAGACAACTGTTGAATTCGGGTTTGTGTGTCCGTCATTTCAAGCACTTGATTGATATTTTGTGCCGGTGCGTCAACGGTTTGTTGAACGCTATTGGCAGCCATTGCTGACGTTGAAATCAATGCAGACGTTGATATCAATGCGGACGTTGAAACCAATAAAGCAACAGCCGTCGCTAAACTCTTCTTCATCATAGTATTACCTTAAACTGGAGAACTTAGCCTGTCCTTAGACTCGTATCTGATTAAATTTATCTTGGACCTGTTGATCCAAAGAACGAGTTAAAACTTGGTCTCGAACATAGCTTGTTGCGCCTGTTTTGCTCGATGCGCCATCAATGCTGAGTCGCTGAATTTGCCGTGAGCAACCGGATGCCCCATCGCACGAGCAATATAAGCCATCGACTTGTCGACATGAGAAAAGAACTTATGCCAACCTGCACATAAGTAGTTCAAACCCGGTTCGCCTGCACGAGTTTTGATAAAGCGGTTCTTAGGGCACTCACCATGACAAGCAAACTTGTACTCACACTGCTGACATTGACTGGTCAGTGTGCGTGATTTAGCAAAACCAAACTTTTGCTGTGGTGCGCTGTACGCCAAGTCATCAAGCTTCTCGTGATGAATATTGCCAATCTTGTATTCAGGGTAAACATAGTGGTCGCATGAGAATACGTCGCCATTAGGCTCCATCGCGAGGCCTTTACCGCAGATTTCATTCAGAGTACAAAGCGGGTTAGGACGCCCTATCCATGTTTCTAAACTTGCTTCAAAATACTGAACGAACACTTTACCGATGTCGTTCTTCGCCCACTCATCAAATACAGAAATAAGGAAGTTACCCCAAGCCAAGTCCGACACACACCACGATTCCATAATCGAGTCTTTATGGCCGGGGATAAGGCGTTTGTCGCCTTGTTTGAGCTGCTCACTCACTTGAGACGTTTGTGGCG
Source organism: Vibrio sp. FF145 (assembly GCF_041439075.1). NCBI lineage: Bacteria > Pseudomonadati > Pseudomonadota > Gammaproteobacteria > Vibrionales > Vibrionaceae > Vibrio > Vibrio sp. FF145. The sequence continues at coordinate 117,486 of NZ_JBGONH010000002.1, read as the reverse complement.
CAACCGTTCTAAAGGTTTTTTGCTCAACGATAGGGATAAACTGCATTTGCGGTGACTTCACCACATCACGTAGGAAGCGATACACCTCAAGTGCATTTTGACTGGTGAGGTTATTCACACAAGTCAGCGTTGCGAATTTCACTTGGTGTTTGTGCAGCAGTTCAACGGCCGCCATCACTTGTTTGAATGTACCACGGCCTGCTCTGTTGACACGATACGCGTTGTGTAGCATTTCAGGGCCATCAATACTCAAGCCGATTAGGAAATTGTTCTTTGCTAAGAATCGGCCCCAGTCGTCATTCAATAATGTGCCATTGGTTTGCAGATCGTTTGAAATCAACACCCCTTCAGGTCGGTGCTTTTTCTGTAGTTCAACCACTCTTTCAAAGTACGCTAAACCCAGCATGGTCGGTTCACCGCCCTGCCATGAGAAGATAATTTCAGGCGTATTTTGACCTTCGATGTATTGTCGGATGTAGGTTTCTAACGTCTCATCATCCATTCTTGGAGAACTGCCTTTCTTGTACTCCAACAAATCTTGCTTACTTAGGTAATAACAATATTTACAGTCAATGTTGCACGCTGCGCCAATTGGCTTAGCCATAACATGCAAGCGTTTAGACGCTTTACCATTGTATTGTGGACCTTGAGTAATGTGCATGATTTATCTACCTATCTTAGTGTCTGTAGCCATCATAATGCCTATTTCAATCAGTGGCATGTTATACCCTTTATAACCAATAGGAATGACCTTAAACGTTAAAATTGCCCTCTATTTCGAACATTCGAGGCACGTGATGAAATTTTTTAATTACAAACAAATAGCGGCGATCAGCAGCGTCACCATGACTATTTTCCTAAGCGGCTGTGCGAGCGTGCCTACACACCCCATCGCCCAACAAATTGACCAAGAAATGGTGCTAGTTGAAGGTGGTACATTCACCATGGGTTCGAACGATCCTGAAGCGACCAAAGCAGAACGACCAGCACGAGATATAACTGTAGATAGTTTCTACATTGCGAAGTTTGAGGTGACTCAAGAATTGTTCGAATCGGTGATGGGTTCATCTCTCAGTTATTTCCAAAACCCGCAAGTTCCGGTCAATAACCTAAGCTGGCAACAAGCGAACTATTTCGTTGAACAGTTGAACGAACTTACTGGTGAAGAATACCGCCTGCCGACTGAAGCTGAATGGGAGTTTGCAGCGAAGGGTGGCAACAAGAGCAAAGGCTATACTTACAGTGGTTCCAATAACTTAGATGATGTTGCGTGGTACTCAGCAAATTCAAAAAATAGAGCACATCCAGTCGGGCTAAAGAAGCCAAATGAACTAGGCTTATATGACATGACCGGAAACGTGGGTGAGTTTGTGATTGATGCCTTCGATGACACCTTCTACCGATTCGGTCCAACAGACAATCCTAACAACGCAAAACACAGCGACGTTGGTTTATCACATAAATCGGTTCGCGGTGGCAGCTTTGCTTATGACGAAAATGAATCTGAAAGTTACCGTCGTGATTTCGCAAGCCAATCGATCACTATGTCAGATATGGGGCTGCGTTTAGTTAGAGACACGAACTAGCTAAAGCTATGAGCTAGTTGAAGAATGAACTAACTAAAGATGCCAACGGTTATGAATCAACAATCTTCACAAGCAATACTAAAATACGACTTGCACTATACACACATTAGAAATTTGACACACGTTAGAAATCTGACCAAACGTTAGAACTCTGCGGCAACGCTGAATAAGGAACTTCTATGCAATACACCAAGCTTTCAGGACTTACACTCGCGTTACTCTGTGCCTTCCCTGTCTCAGCAGCAGAGAAGCCAAATCTAGTCCTTCAAATCACGGTAGATGGCCTGCGCGCAGATCTTATCGAACGATATAAGCACAACTTCGGTGAAGGTGGTTTCCGGTACTTAATGGATGATGGTACTTACTACACCAACGCGAACTATCAACATGGCAACACGGAAACGATCGTGGGCCATGTGTCGCTTGCAACCGGCGCTCCACCGAGCGTACACGGCATGGTAGGTAACGTTTGGTATGACCGTAGCGAAGAACGTTTGGTGTATAACGTAGAAGACGGTAACTACAAAATGTTGACCTCTGGTGCGGGTGTCGATAAAGCAACTGAGATCGACCCAACTCAGAAGACAGCACAAGGTGATGGGCGATCTCCAGAGCCTATACTTGCCACCACGTTTGGTGACGAGCTGACAATTTCCAATAGTGGCAAATCAAAAGTGTTCGGTGTATCCGTGAAAGACCGCGGTGCAATCTCATTAGCGGGACACAGTGGTAAAGCCTTCTGGTTCTCCAAAGCGCAATCTGAGTTTGTCACCAGCAACTATTACTACGACGAGTATCCAGATTGGGTATCACGTTGGAACGAGAAAGCGATTGCTGCAGAGTACTCGAAACAAAAATGGGAGCTCTCATTACCACGTGAAAACTACACGCTGCAAGAGCACGATACCGAACACAAAGTGAAACTCGGTGATTTCCAACGCACCTTCCCTCACCCTTATGGCCCCGCGAGTTACAAGTACTACAGCACAACGCTAACCGTTAGCCCGGCTGGCGATGAAATCACAGAAAACTTTGCAAGCACACTGTTGATGCAAGAGAAGCTAGGTCAAGGTGACGTGACCGATTACCTGTCTGTAAGTTTTTCATCAAACGACTACGTGGTGCACTTATACGGCCCTGAAAGCCTAGAAACAGAAGACAACCTAATTCGACTCGATAAGACGATCGCCAAGCTTCTTAAAACCGTTGATCACCAAGTCGGACTAAAGAATACACTAATTGTGTTGTCTGCCGACCACGGTGTACCTGAATCTTCACCTGCGGCAAATGCGCTTGGCTTCAATCAAGCTCAATACTTCAATAAAGACACACTGCTCTCGAGTGGCGTAGAGCAAAGGTTGAAGGATGAGTTTGGTTTATCCAAAGACGCAATACGCTTGTACGCACAGCCTTATATTTATCTGAATCACGATTTAATCGCAGAGAAGAAACTTGACCTAGCTAAAGTACAGGAAGCGATCGCCGATGAAATAGCGAAAGTGAAGGGAGTGGCGTTTGCCGTATCAAGCAGTGATATCGCGGCAAACCGAGTACCTGATACTCATGTAATGCAGCTCATTAAGAACAACTACCACCCAGCTCGTTCTGGCGATGTGTATGTGGTATTTGCTCCACGTAGCTACATTAACGACATGGAAGGCCTTCAAATAGCCTCGACTCATGGCTCGCCATGGAAGTACGATACACATGTCCCTGTCATCTTCGCAGGCTACGACGTTGAAGCTCAGAAAATCTCGCGTCCAGTCACGCCATACGACATTGCACCAACGCTTTCGAACAAACTGGGTATCACTCAACCAAGTGGTTCAATTGGAGAAGTTCTGCAAGAAATTACCGAATAATAGATGTCATTGAGGTTTCTTAGTTTTAATGTCGAAACCCACACCAAGTAAAAGAGCCACTTATCAATTCAGACTGACTCAGTCAAAACAGATAAGCGGCTCTTTTTGATTGCCTGTAGTTAGGTCGAAATCCAATCAACGTATGTCAGTGCTGGGAATAACGGCTATTCGCACAAACATTTTCCATTAATCGCCCTTTAGAGGCTAACTTGATATGTCTTTTGCTGCCGCTTTGATCTTAGCGCGCAACCACTTGTGGCTAGGTTCATTAGTGCGACTCGGGTGCCAAATCATACACATATCGAGGTCTTCCAATTCGAATGGTAGTGGTAGTGTTTTAACCGAGTACTTTTCAGAAAAACAACGCACCGATGACATAGGTAACACTCCGATGTAATCGGAGCCCTCAATAACTGGCAGCATCTCAACAACACCCGCAGCGCGATAGACTATTCTGCGCTTTTCAAGGTCACTGTAGTGTTCAGAACTCAATAAGCTTTTACGTGCATGCCAACGAGATACAACCACATGCTCAACTGATAGGAACTGCTCCATATCGATCGTATCACCAATCGTAGGATGGTCTTTGCGGCACACCACCACCAGTTCCTCTTTAGAGATCACCTCATGCTTGAGCATGGTTCTTCCTTTAGGTGTCATATCGATAATAACATCGTGTCTTTGAAGCCTTAAATCAGACTCGTAATCTTCCGTAAATAGAGGGTGAACTTCTAACGCGATACCAGGTGCAACTTGGCTGATTAACTGCATCACTCTTGGCATCATTTCGTAGCTCGCCGCCGAGACGCAGGCAATTGAATACACGCGCCCTGAAGTTTTGGGGTCGAAATCTCTTGATGCGGATAAGGTAGAAGTGAAATTTTTAAGCGCAGCGGCCATTGCCGGATAGATATCAATAGCGAATGTGGTTGGCTCTACGCCTGATGTGGTACGGTGAAACAGTGGCTCGTCATAGATATCTCGCAACCGTGCAAGCGCTTTGCTCACAGCAGGTTGGCTTATATCCATGCGATTAGCAGCCCTAGATAAGTTCTGCTCTTCATAGATAGCAACAAATATAGGAATTAAATTGAGTTCGGTGCTTTTCATACAGTTCCATATTAAAGAAGCAGGTCCCCTATAGTAGAGAGCCTGCCGATTTTGTTCGATGCGAATAACTAAAGTTTGCTACTTAGTTCTATCTTTTAAGTTTGGCAAGGCTTTAGGGATTTTCAAGCGGTCGAAAATTGAACGAGAATTGCTTGAGTTTGATGTGTCATTGGGTAAGTTACGTAACCCTCTCCACAAACGAGTAAATACGTTTTTGTCTTCTCGCCCTTGTTGGAGGGATTCACTGTCTTCCACCCAACGTTTTTGTCCATTCAAATTACCAAGTTGCGCTTTACCCAGTTTCGCTTTATTCAGTTCTAGCTGAGAAGTTTGGTTTCGTAATTGACGATAGATAAAGGTTCTCAATGCGGGCCAATTATTTTGCTTAAGCAAACGACGCAATACCAACCAACTTGGTGTTGGTCGATTTTTGTAATAGCGCTTCGCCGTAACGAATAACATGCCACATAACACCACTGCCAAACCAACGCTTATAAAGATCGACATGTAAGCCTTGATGAAAGATCGGAGCGTATGTTTTGCTTCAAACACCTCGCCTTTTATCACCACGCTCTCAAGACGCTGATTTTTGCTGTCCCACCACTGGAATGTGAACTCCGGTAAGGTAAATTCACCACCTTGCTGAATCACATAAACCGTCTCTTCAATTCTACTGGACCGATAGTCACCACGTTCTTGTGTGTCATCTAAACGATTAGGCTGAGGGTAAGCTTGATATTGCTGAGTCGATTCATTGGTCAACACATTGGGAAGTAACACCGACAAACTGTCTTTCGCTTTGATCGTCACGGTTCGAGTAACCGCATCACCCACTTTTAAGTCTTCGCTCGAACGTTGCCATTGCTGCTCAACATCCACGTCTGTCGCTGAAAACCAAGGCGATTCATCGCTTAACAAACCAGACGGTAATGAGGCTTCAAACTTAATCGGCTGCGTGTAAAGCGTGCCGCCAACGTTTGAGCCATCAGGTGCTGACACTTGAATACGAACAGGCACTGTAGGAATCACAAACTCGCCAGAAGTCATCGGATAAAGCGTCACTTCCCAACGTTGACGTGACCATGTTGTGCCACCCACTCGCTCTGTGTAGTTCGTCGCGAGTTGGTTGCGCTGCTTAGCAATAACATTGGGGATTTCGATGCTGCCAATTCGCGTACCACCCGTTAGCCAGCGAGGGGTCGCCACCTCAATATTCAGAATCACTTGCTCATTAACGCTGACTTTCGCTGGCGTTATCTTATCGCCTGACTTCGGTTTGTCTCCAACCCAAGCGATCAGTTCAACATCACCACTCTTCTGCAGATCATAGATATCCGTCGCAGAAGCAAGTGTAGGGAAAACAGTGCTAATCAATAGAACCATCGACACAAGCAAGGTCTTGGTTAGTTTAAAGGATTCTGAGCGCCCTACCTTTACTTGAATCAATTCAAGAGCTAAATCATGTCGACTCATTGGGTTTGCTCCTGTTTTGGCGTCTGTTCTTGTTTTCGCATCTGCTCGATCGAAGGCGCAGGATCTCTTAACTGAATTTGGAATTTGGATTTCAAGAAGAACTTAGGATCGGCTTCTACTCGCTTCAACCACTTGTCGGCAAGCTCTTGGCTACCCAAAATCTCATTCGCGTTAAGTGTTTCCTTAAGCATCAATTCCGCTACCGTTTCCTCTTCTGCACCATCACCCGTGCGCGGCTGGTCGTCATCTAATTCTAAAGATTCTTCAGGGCCATCAGTTGTGCCTGATTGGCTTTCACTGGTGCGATTAACCTCTTCGACAATGCCACTAAGCACAGCAAGATTGTTCTCCACATCCGTTCTTAGTTCTGGTGACAGACCCTCTTTCTCGCTTAATGACTTCAAAAGGTCTCGCGCGGCAAGGTATTCTCGCTGTCGAGCTAAAGCACTCGCGGCGTTATACAAACCATAATCGGTTTTGGTTTGTAAAAAGGCACTGTGAGCTAACTTAAAATCACGAGCATAGTAGTAAGCCGCGCCCTTTCGCATTGGGTCAGTAAAATGTTTTGCCGCTTCAAGGTATTCCTTCTGGTTCAACAGGCGTTGACCTTGCTGGTCGGGCGTTAACCATAAATCCCACCACCATTGGGCTGTTTTATCCCAAACCGTAACCGACTCCACCACAACGGGTTTCTCAGCGGTTAAGTTGACTGTTTTCGCCAAAGTGTCTGGTGAATACATGCTACCTGTAATCAGCACGCCAACAACACACCACTGAACCAACCACCCTTTTCTGAACCACAACAACATGATAATCGCCATTGGGATAAGCAAGCCATAGCCCATGTCTTTCCAAGGCATTGAAGATTCGCCGTTGAGCTGCATGTTTCTTTCAACCGCTCTGTTCAGTTGTTGGATATCCGAATCATCAACGGTCACCTCAACCACTCGTCCACCCGTCTTACTCGCTAAGTTACGCAGTGAATCTAGGTCGACTGGGTTATCGCTCACCACATTACTGTTTCCTGCGGCGAGAATGAGCAACTGATACGGATTGTCGTTAAAGAAACTCTCGTACGCCCTAATGGTGCTTGGGTTGACACCATCTGATACCAGCAGTACAGAAGAGCCTAACTCACCAGACAGTTGTTGATTTATGAGTGGTAACGCTTCTTCTGCTGACTTACCTGATACCGGCATGATATCGGGTGTGATAGCCGCTAGAAACGGTTCGAATACCTTGCTGTCTTGAGTAACGGGCATCGCGACGTGTGCGCTGCCTGCGTAAACAACTAAGCCCGTATTACCGCCTTTCCGAGCTGCTAATAAGTCTCTAATCTTCTGCTTAGATCGTTCCAAGCGACTCGGTGGTAAGTCTTTAGCCAGCATAGATTCACTGTTATCAAGCACAACCAACATCGACGCTTTGTCTTCACCAAAAGGCGAAGCCTCACGTTGCCATGTTGGGCCAGAACAGATAATGATGGCGATAGTTACAATCACCACCAATAGCTTCAATGGCAGCTGCCTACGCCAGCCTGTTTCACCAATGGTCAATGCATCACGTAAGTGTGCAGGTAGAATGTCTTTCCACGTTGGTTTGGTCTCTTCTCTCCAACGAACCCATAACAGGAAGAACATCGGAATAAAGGCCAACAACCACAAAGGTCGGATAAAATGAAACTGGGTAAAGAACTGTTGCAGAGTGAGAGAATCAGGCATCATCCTCTCCTTTCAATTTTTTAGTTTTAGAAGCCAAAAGCGACCTTCTACGTAAAGTCGCCAGACTAAAGGCAGTCAGATACATCACAACAACAATCGCCATTAAGTAATGGTGCAGCCCCTGTTTAGGGCGATAAGTGGTACTTTCATATAATTGTGGTTCTAGCTCACCAATCTGAGCGTAGGCTTTGGTAAGTTCGTCGCGGTTAAGTGCCTCAAAGGCTTCACCACCGGATTCTTGCGCTACTCGTTTGATGGTTTCCATATCCAACGCCACTTCTCCCACGGTTTGAGGATCACCCATGGCGATAACGTGAATACGAACGCCTTTCGCCTTGGCGACTTTGGCGGCATCGATAGGTTCAACAAAGCTTCCCGTATCATTACCGTCGGTTAGTACGATCACGACCTTCTCTTTTTCGTTGGCATCAACACTTGAATCTTGAACGGCAGCACTTTGCTTTTCGCTTTGTTCAAACACCTTAATCGCCAAGCCAATTGCATCACCTAAGTGCGTGCTTTGCCCTGCCATAGCGACATCGGTTTGATTAAGCAGTTCAAGCCACACATCTTGGTCAGCTGTAAACGGTGTTTGTACAAACGCTGCATCACCAAAAAGAATCAAACCGAGTCGGTCCCCTTTTCTGGTTTTCGCGAAATCGGCTAACACCTCTTTGGTCGCATCTAAGCGAGAGATTTTATCCCCTTGTTTAGACGTAAAATCTTGTTCAGCCATTGAGCCAGACAAATCGACAACCACCATCACGTCGCGACCTAATTGTTCACGAACTTGTGGCTCACCAAGAATGGTAGGTTTCGCTAATGCGCAGATCACTAATACCCAGGTAATGATCAGCGTAGCACGTTGCCACCAGCTTGGTGTTAACTGGCTGGCACCTTGTGACGGTGCTTCGCCAATCGCTTCAACCAATTCTCGAAAAAATGGCACCTTAATAGCCATTTGCTTAGTTCGGTAAGCTGGCACGGCAAAGTAGACTAACAACGGCAAAGGCAGCGCGATAAACCATAGCGGGTGCGCAAATTCAAAGCTGGCAGATAAAACATCAAACATTGTCTTGCCCCTCAGCCATTACCTGTACATTCGGTTTTGTTTGTACATCGGGTTTATGAAGCTTTAGCCACATCATCGCAGTTTGAATCACCTCTAAACGCTGTTCAAAGCTCAGACGCACATTAGGGTCAATTAGGCTTTGCATCCATAATTCCGAAACTTCATCGGCAAAGAACGCATTGCTGTTTTCACTTGTGTTAGCGCTAACAGGCAGATAAGCGTTCAGACGGTTTACATAGGCTTTTCCAAACAGCTTTGCATTGCTGCTGTCTAGGTAACGAAGTACCACTTTGAGGACTTTAAAGGTTCGTTCAGTTGAGTTCTTGTCTCTTGCATCCAGTACCATGAGTTCTTGAAGCGCTTCTTTGCGATAACGGTTATTCCACCACCTTAGCGCTAAACGATAAGCCAGATAGACAGCGACCAATAACAGAATGACGCCAAGGATCTTCCAGCCAATAGTTTGCGGCATCCAGCTCACGCTCTCGGGAATGGCGACATCGTGCAGATCGCGAAGGATATAAGTACTTGGAGGCGTATGTTCAACGGCCATCTAACGCCCTCCCACCAGCTTTTGAAGCTGAGAAATATGAGTTCCAGACGTATCTAATTCGATATAAGGGAGGTTTTTGATCGCCATTAATTTAGCAAGGGACTGTTTCTGGAGTGCAGCCTTTTGAGCAAGGCTTTCACTTGCGAGGTTAACCTTAGATTGGCTATCGAGATTAAGTTGAAAGCGACCATCACCCACCACCCAATTTGCGCTTGCGAGATCTTGAGGTAATGATTGTTCCAATGGGTCTGTGACCATTATGGCCAAGATATCGTTGTGTTGCTGTAACTGCTTTAGTCGGTCTAGATGTTGTTCTTGGCAGTCGCGCCAATCGCTAATAAAGATCAAGGTCGACTGCTTTAATCTCATTCGTTTTATCAGTTCAATCCATTGACTGAACCCGACTCCTTCGCTGTCACTCACACTCACGTCTAAGCTTTGATTTGCTTTAGTAAGGTGCTTTAACTGAGCCAGTAAATCAGACTGTGAACGCTGTGCTTTGGTGTGGAAGAGTTTTTGGTGTGAGACCAAAACGAAGCCGACACGGTCACCATCTTTTAGCACTCGCCACCCACACAGTGCCGCCACTTCGGCAGCCACAACGGATTTCATGGTGTTTTGAGAAGCAAAAAACATCGAACTGCGCTGATCGACACAGATCATCACATTACGGTCTTTCTCTTCGGTGTAACTGCGAACATGCGGCTTCCCCGTTCGCATGGTGACTTTCCAATCGAGATTACGGATATCATCACCCAATTGGTAGTGTCGTAACTCCTCAAAATTCAAACCACGACCACGGAACAAAGAGTTATGTCTGCCCGACAGCACACTGCCCGCCTTTAGATGAGGCAGTAGAGAAAACGACTCAGCTTGAGCCTGTATTCGCACTAACCTTGAATAATCACAGTACAAACGTGGATCAAGGCCTTGCGGTTTGGGAGCTTGTGTTGGCTTCGCCATGACGCCCCCTTGTTATCCGATCTCAACATTATCAAGCAGCTCTTCAACCACTCTTTGATGGTCAACACCATCGGCCAATGCGTCATAAGACAACGAGAATCGATGTCCTAGTACGGTGGGTAGCATTGCACGCACATCATCTAACGTGACGTGGTCACGCCCCTGTAGCCACGCATAAGCGCGGGCACATTTATCTAATGAGATTGATGCTCGTGGGCTTGAACCAATCTCTATCCATTTAGACAAATTTGATTCTGGGTAACGCTCTGGCTTACGAGTCGCCATCACCAAAGCCACAATGTAGTTTTCAACTAAATCAGAAACCGCAATATCTGGAAGTTGGCGGCGCGCTTCAAGTACCAATTCAGGTTCAATATGCTGTGGGGTGACTAATTCTGAACTCGTCTCGCTGCCCAGCTCTTCACTGCGCACCAATCTAATAATGTCGCGTTCCGCTTCGTCTTCTGGGTAGTCGACCGTCACTTTCATGATGAAACGGTCCATCTGCGCCTCAGGTAGCGGATATGTACCTTCTTGTTCAACCGGGTTTTGAGTCGCCAAGACCATGAACAAATCCGGAAGGATGTGAGTTTGGCCGCCTACTGTTATCGTCCCTTCCGCCATCGCTTCAAGCAGAGCCGCTTGTACCTTTGCGGGCGCACGGTTCACTTCATCGGCCAGAACGATGCTATTAAAAATAGGACCCGGTTGGAAATGCAGCTGAGGCTTGCCATCAAGCTCTTGATACACTTCTGTACCAGTTACATCTGATGGCAGCAGGTCAGGCGTAAACTGAATTCGACCAAAACTGGTGTTCAGTAGATTCGCCAATGACTTCACCGAGCGAGTTTTCGCTGTACCGGGAAGCCCTTCTAGAAGCACATGGCCATTAGTCAATAACCCTATCACCAGAGCCCGAACGACGTGGCTCTGACCGATAACACTTTTCTCTGTTTGTTCAATCAGTTGGTTTATTGCTTGTTGCGCATGGTTCATAGGTCTTCCCTTAATTAAATCTGGCTGCGTACATCCTACTCACAAGCCCCATAACTATTAGTTATACACGTGATAATTGTTCATCAGCGCGATAAGTTATAAACGTGATAATTGCTCATAAGCGAGACAATTAGTTACAAGCGGAATCAGCAGCAAGCTCGATAGCCAAGCTCACCTCATCGCTTTATTTAAACCTAGCTTTCAATTGGTTAATGGCTTCCGGTGGTGCCACTTTGCTCAATGATGAAATACATTGCTCAAACGCCTTTGGTACGCCCGGTATATGGCTGTTTCGCGCCAACACTTCACACTGGGCATACAGGTGCTGTGGGTTGCGGCTAAATTGGTAAGCGTTGTGCAGTGATTGACTTGCCGCAAGCACATCCGATTTCTCCAAAGCCAATCCGTACACATACCAATATTGTGGGTCGGTTTGTGCAGTTTCAGCAGCTTGTTTAAGGTACTCCGTTGCTTGTTCGTAATCTTTTACACGAAGCAGAGATAACCCTGTGCTGTATGGCAAAACACTCGATTTAGGCTGAGCTTCAATACCTTGCTTCAAGGTCGACAACGCTTTTGCTTCGTTACCTTGCGCTCGATACAAATCCGCCAAGTTGGCGTAGCTGTTTTCGAAGTAAGGCTCAATCTCGATAGCACCTTGATAGAACTCAATCGCTTTATCGTGCTGACCTAAATCTCGGTAAACGTTGCCTAGGTTAGTACGTCCAAATCCTCTATCGGCATTAAATTGCTGTATCTCAATGTACTCTTCCAATGCAGGCTTGATTTGGTCTTTCTGCAGAGGATTCATTTCTCCCCAATAACGTACCAATGCACCTGCGGTTTCTGAACGAATCGATAATACAGGGTCTTTCAGTAGCGGCTCTAGAATCTGCCAACGGTCAGTGAATGGGAAAGCAGACGAGCCTTGCACAACGCCTAAACGGATCATCTCATCATCATGTTTCACCGCTCTCGCCAATGAGATAAGTGTGTTCTTGCCTGTGTTACCACCCAAGCGTTCTAAGCTCGAAGCTCGAATGATATTGCTTAAACTTGAATCTTGAGCCGAATACGCCAGTGCATCTTCTGCACCTCGGTGCCCTATTGAGTCAGCATAAAAGTCAACGGCAAAATGCTGCTGATTACGATACTTAGAATCTGGGAACCACTCACCGATTTGCTTATCTGCCCACTGGTCGGTTTGATCTTCATGACAGCTAGTACACACGTTCGGCGTTTTAATGTGTTGGCTAATATCAGGACGCGGGATATGCCAACTGTGGTCGCGTCTTGGGTCGACCTCCATGTAAGTCGTCTCAGGCATGTGACAAGTGGTACATTGTGAAGCTTCGGTATTCGCCTCGTGGAAGGTGTGCTTTTCAGGCGTGTACTCTGATGCAATGTGACATTGGCTACACACGGCTTCCTCTGCAATTTTTAATTCTGCAGTATGGGGATCATGGCAGTTAGTACAAGTGACGCCTTTCTCTGCCATCACAGATTGCAAAAAAGAGCCGTAAACGTAATCTTCATCGTAGATTTGACCATCGTTGTGGTAAAGCTCAGGAGTAATTAAGCTCAGGCGATACTTATCAAAGAATGACCCGTTCACGTGGTCACCCGTTTCATTCAACTGAGTACGTCGGCTGTGGCATTGAGCACAGGTTTGAACTTGATTGGTATGGATGATGTCTTTTGGTTGCAGGGTTGAATTACCCTCTTGATAGATCCACTCTTTCACCGATTTCGACAAGTCACGGTCAAAACCATAATGCGCCGAGACTTGAGCATCCTTTCCACCGTTAGCTTTGGCTAGCTTGGCCTGTTCAACGTGCTCACTCGCAGGGCCATGACACGCTTCACAACCGACATTAATCTCGGACCATGTGGTGTTGTAGGTATTACTCGCGCTGTCGTAGTTTTTTTCTAGATTCGTTGAATGGCAATCGGCACACATGAAGTTCCAGTTTTGACCGCTATTGGTCCAGTAGAATTCATCGGTATTGGTGGTATCAGGATAGAGGTGAAACCAGCGTTGACCGCCTTCGCCTTCAGTGCGAGAGTCCCAAGCGAATGGAATCAACTGTACACGGCCATCTTCAAATTCAACCATGTATTGTTGTAGTGGTTCAAAGGCAAAGGTATAGCTGATTTTGTAATCTTTAAACTGGCCGTCTGGCCCTTCGATATTGACCCAGAACTCTTCGCCCTTGCGGAAAAATCGGTTAGGTTGACCGTCATGAGTGACCGTTTGGTCGTTAAAATCGCCTAATACAGATTCGTCTGTAGCATGCTTCATCGCCATATCATGATGAGAGCCTTGCCACGCTTCCACTTCTTCGCTGTGACAGTCAACGCATGCTTCAGAACCGACATACGTAGCCTTGGGAGAGCTGGCATCTAAAGTTCCTGAACCAATAAGCGTAGCTTCAGTGATCGTTGGAGCTTGTTCATTAGCATTCACACTGATACTGAGTGTCGACAACATAGGTAAAGACAACATTGAGGATAATACTGCAACTCGCTGGTGTTTCAATCCGTTCACTAGTGAGCACAACCATGCAGACATAACATTCCTTGTTTTTATACATCCTTATGCTTAATAAGGTAGACGTAAAAACAATGAAATTACAATTATTTAGTGGCAGTGGGCTCGATAGTTGTGATTCATATTCACGACTGATATCTACTCATCGATATGCTCATAAAAAAAGAGCTCCGAAGAGCTCTTTCGTGTTACCAGTTTCATCAAACATCAGTTTCAATAAACCAAAGCTTACTTATTATGGTTCTCTTGAAGTTTCTCCATAACCTGATCCAAGCTAAAGCTCGCTGCTTTTTGACGTGGTGGATATTCAGCAAAGGTTTCTAAGAACTTGCCAACATACGCTTGTGCAGGAACGAACATATAAGCATGGTCTAACAACCAGTCATAGTACGTATTCGATGTGATATCTGCGTTTTCGTATGGGTCCATTCGGAGGTTAAACAGCTTAGGAAGACGTAACGTTACAAACGGTTCTGCCCAAATTTGCATGGTACCCGTCGCACGCTGCTCCATGAACACCGCTTTCCATTGGTTGTAACGAAGTGCCGCAAGGTCACCGTCATCGGTAAAGTAGAAGATCTCCGAACGACGACCTTTCTCTTCTTCACCGGTTAGGTAAGGCAGGAAGTTGTAGCCATCTAGATGAACTTTAAACGTTTTATCACCCGCAGTATGACCTTTCAGTAGTTTCTCTTTGATCTGATCATCACCAGCAGCTGCAACGAAGGTTGGCATCCAGTCCATGTGGTGCATGATTTCATTTGAAACACTGCCCGGTTCAATCTTTCCTGGCCAACGAACCATTGCTGGTACACGGTATGCGCCTTCCCAGTTGGTGTTTTTCTCACCACGGAACGGCGTTGTACCGGCATCAGGCCAAGAGTTCATGTGTGGACCGTTATCCGTTGAGTAGAAAACGATGGTGTTGTCTTTGATGCCCAACTCATCCACTTGCTTCAATAGTTGTCCAACGTGTCGATCGTGCTCAACCATACCATCAGCGTAATTACTGATGCCGGTTACACCTTTGCTATCTGGCTGCACGTGCGTTCTAAAGTGCATTCTTGTTGCGTTCCACCAAACGAAGAATGGTTTGTCCGCTTTCACTGCGCGATCCATGAAATCAAGTGCCGCGTCTAGTGTTTCTTCATCGACCGTTTCCATACGCTTACGCGTTAGTGGGCCTGTATCTTCAATCTTGCCATCTGCGAATGATTTGATCACACCACGAGGGCCAAATTTCTTACGGAACTCTGGGTCAGTTGGGTAATCTTCATTCTCCGGTTCTTCTTCAGCATTCAGGTGGTAAAGGTTGCCAAAAAATTCGTCAAACCCGTGTGCTGTTGGAAGGAATTCATCTTTATCGCCAAGGTGGTTTTTACCAAATTGACCTGTCATGTACCCCATAGGTTTAAGCATTTCTGCAATCGTTGCATCCTCCGCTTGCAAACCAATGTCTGCTCCTGGAAGGCCTACTTTACTTAAACCCGTTCTAAGAACACTTTGACCCGTGATGAACGTTGAGCGACCTGCGGTACAAGACTGCTCCGCATAATAATCGGTAAACATCATGCCTTCTTTGGCGATGCTATCAATATTTGGAGTGCGGTAACCCATTAAGCCAAAGGTGTACGCACTCACATTGGATTGACCAATGTCGTCCCCCCAAATGACCAATATATTTGGCTTTTCTGCTGCAAAGGTGGCGCTAGACGCGGCCATCATTGCTGTACCCAAAATCGCTAATCGACGTTTAGCGCCATACTTCGCTGTCATAGAAACCTCTTCGTAAGTTATTTGCATCCTGCCCTACAACGTATAGTTCATTTTTTGCGCATACGCGAGATTACCTAAGCTATTAATCTTTTTGTCATTTTCATCAAGATATGGATACAGAAGTCATCGATATGGTTTACGGCAACAAACATGATAAGGATCACACATGTTATCTAAGGGTTTCTGGTAACCATCAGCCTAAATTCAATTTAATCAGCAAGTTAACCATGCATCATAACGATTGGTTATAAGCACTATAAAAGGACGTAACGGAATTTTGAGAATAACATTTACTCATCGATGCGTTGTTCTAACGCATTAATCTTAAAAGTGAATCGGAGTCCTTATGGGTACTAAAATTAATAAACTAGCATTAGGTGTTGGCTTATTAGCAGCTTCTTCAGCGGCAACAGCAGCAGAAAAACCAAACATTCTTGCTATCTGGGGTGATGACATTGGTGTATTCAACATCAGTGCATACAACAACGGTATGATGGGTTACGAAACACCTAACATCGACCGTATTGCTAACGAAGGCGCACTATTTACTGACCACTACGGTCAACAATCGTGTACTGCTGGTCGTGCTGCATTCCTAACAGGTCAAGAACCTTTCCGTACTGGTCTATTGACTATCGGCATGCCAGGTTCGGACCACGGTATCCCTGATTGGGCTCCAACGATCGCAGACCTTCTTAAAGAACAAGGCTACATGACAGCTCAGTTCGGTAAGAACCACATGGGTGACCAAGACAAACACCTTCCAACGAACCACGGTTTTGACCAGTTCTTCGGTAACCTGTACCACCTAAACGCGGAAGAAGAGCCAGAGACATACTACTACCCTAAAGACCCTGAGTTCCGTAAGAACTTTGGCCCTCGTGGTGTAATCAAATCGACTTCTGACGGTAAGATTGAAGATACAGGCCCAATGACGCGTAAGCGTATGGAGCATGCGGATGAAGAGTTCCTAGAAGAATCTCTAGCCTTCATGGAAAAAGCAGTGAAAGCTGACAAACCATTCTTCATTTGGCACAACACCACTCGTATGCACGTGTGGACTCGTCTACAAGAAAAATACCAAGGCGCATCGGGTATCAGCATCTACGCTGATGGCATGTTAGAGCACGATGACCAAGTGGGTATCCTTTTAGACAAGCTTGATGAGCTTAAAATCGCAGACAACACTATCGTCATCTACTCTACCGATAACGGTGCAGAAACCGTATCTTGGCCTGATGGTGGTGCTACTTACTTCCACGGTGAGAAAGGTACAACGTACGAAGGTGGCATGCGTGTTCCTCAGCTAGTTCGCTGGCCTGGTACTATCAAACCGGGAACTAAGATCAACGATATCATGGGGCACCAAGACTGGATCCCTACTCTACTAGCAGCCGCTGGTGATGATAAAGTGGTTGAGAAACTTGCGTCTGATAAAGGTGCAACTTACAACGGTAAAAACTGGCGTGTTCACCTAGATGGTTACAACTTCCTACCTTACTTCCAAGGCAAAGAAGAGAAAGGCCCTCGTGACAGCATGCTTTACTTCTCTGCTAACGCTGAGCTAAACGCAGTTCGTTGGAATGACTTCAAGATTTCGTTCGCAGTAATGGACGGTAACATTGTTGATGCAGTTCGCTTCCAACCAAACTGGCCTCAAGTAGTTCACCTACGTGCTGACCCATTCGAAAAAGCACCACACGAATCGGGCATGTACCTACGCTGGATGGCAGACAACATGTGGCTATTCGTACCAGTAGGCGGCAAAGTACAAGAGTTCATGAACACGCTACCTGACTACCCAATGCAGCAAAGCCAAGTGTTGAACCCTGGTAACTTCAACCAAAATGCTTACATGCTTCAAGGTAAACTTAAGCAATTAGAAGCGGCAGCAGCGCAAGCTAAATAATTAGCTAAAGCTTAACCAACCTAGGAAAGCGAAACCAAACCGTGATAGCTCAAGTGCTATCACGGCTTTTCAGTATATCAACAATGAAAACTGTCCCACATAAGCCTTTAACAAACGAGTGACGAACAAGGTTATCCGCATACATTTACTCGCATAGCCTTGTAACTCGCCTCGTTTATGACCGTTACGTTAAGATTACGCAAATTTTTTCAAATCCCACGGACATCACTTGAAATACAGAGATATGCGTGCGATTGTATTTTAACTCACCCTAACAACTGTATGATTATGAAGACAATCCAAAGCATTGCCCTACTCTCAGCTATCGTTGCTGCACCTTCAGTATTAGCTGACGTTGAAATCCAAGTTCCATCCAGTGTTGATATTCTAGCGGTTAACGAAGCTAAGCCTGACTTAGACGGCGGCTTATTCTCTTCTCATAAAACACTGACGTTACCAGATGGCCAAAACCAAATCGTATTCCAATATCAACTTGCATTTGATAAAGGTAACGATCGTGAATTCGTAGACAGCGACGCTGTTATCGCAACATTCGATGCGACTGATACCACACTGACTTTCGATCTGCCAAAATACCGCAACACAGCAGAAGCAAAATCTGGGTTTAAAAACTTAGAGTGGAGCCTTGTTGACGAGAACCAGAATGAAATCAGCGTTAAGCAAGACAAGCTAGTTAAAGACGGTATGCAAATTGGACGTAAATACCCTCAAGAAGCAAAAGAATACAACCAGAAAGGCGGTATTGCTGCGCTAGCTATAGGTACAACAGCGGCGGTTGTTCAACCTGTAACACTTCCAGCAAAAATTGATGGAAATGCGGCTAACACAGCTGAAGAAATGTTGTATTTTTGGTACGAAAAAGCCGATGCTGAAACGAAGCAGAAATTCAAAGATTACGTGAACAAGTAGATTCGATTACGAACAAATCTATAAAATATCTCGTTCAAACCAAAGAAGCTGGCACACTGCCAGCTTCTTTGATTTCATCTAAATAGGACGTTATAGGTCTAACAATCAACGATAATCAGGTCTAATCCTCGACATCAACAACATATCAATGTATTTCCCGCCTTTGAATGTACTCAGCCTTTTAGTGCCTTCTAACTGAAAACCTACTCGTTCATACAAAGCAATGGCAGCGTTGTTATCGGCATGAACCTCTAGCTCCAGACGGACCAGATTAAGCCAATTATCAGCCTGATTAATCGCTTCTTTCATTAATGCCTTCCCAACCCCTTTGCCGTGTGCATCAGGGTGAATCGCAATCCCTAAGCCAGCACTATGTCGGTCTCTCACCTTAGTCGTCATGAATAAGGTAATGTGCCCAACGACTTTACCTGACACTTCTGCGACTAAAGTGAAATGGTCTGAATGACCAAACAATCGCTCCACTTGATCAGAGCTAAGGAAAGGTTTTTGTGAGGTATTTTCTGATACTGATGAATGACGATAAATATCAAAAATGTCTTGGTTGTCTGTGGTTTCAAGATGTCTAATTTGTATTTCCAAAGTGATTCCTTACTGTCTATTTCTATCCTTAAGCTAATTTTCATATTACGGATAGCAACGAGTAGCTACAACCGTAAGTGACAGAAATAATTGAATAATCGTCATAGCCCATAAAACAGTCGCCACAGCCCATAAATAACAAACTCAAATACTAAAAATGCACCATTGAAGTCCCTCACTCGCCTGTTCATAGAGTAAAGTTCGCTCTCGAATCAAATAGCTCAAAGGTATAATAATACCAATCGTAGTAAATAACTGTTCACCCTAGCTTGTTAAAAATCTCGATAACGTCGTTAGGTTTTTTGATTGTAGAATAACTACTTATCGAAACTATTTATTGAAAAGAGCAGCCTTGTTCTCAAGCTTTTTTCCTGCGCTATTTTTGATCACTTACTTACTGTGATTGGTATAAATTGATCCATCGCTTTGAGCCTTTCGTAATACCTGACGAAAATAACGGACAAACTCAAAGGATTCCAACATGATTAATAAAATTAGTAAGTCTCTATCTCTTCTTGTCGCTGCACTTTTTTTTAGTGCATTCGCTAACGCCAATCATCATGAGATGAAAAAAGATATCGTCGATGTCGCAGTAGGAAATGGCTCTTTCAATACACTTGTTGCTGCTGTTAAAGCGGGTGGACTTGTAGATACTTTGAAAGGAGAAGGACCTTTTACCGTTTTCGCTCCAACCGATGAAGCATTTGCCAAGTTGCCAGATGGTACTGTCGATATGCTTTTGAAACCGGAAAACAAAGACAAATTAGTCGCCGTGCTAACTTATCATGTAGTCGCAGGGAAAGTGATGGCGGCAGACGTTATGAAAATAGACAAAGCGACAACAATTCAAGGTCAAAACGTGATGATAAGCGTAAGCGATGGCACGGTTATGATTAACAATGCGAAAGTGATTGCGGCTGATGTGGAAGCAAGCAATGGTGTAATCCACGTAATTGATACGGTCTTGCTCCCGAAATAATCAAATAGAAAGAAAGTCTCAGGCAAACCAAACTCTTTGAGGGTGTGACAGTTCACACCCTTTTTAACCTACTGGGCTAAGCGTTGAGCATATCCAATTTTACCTACACTAGACATAACGTTAATGGCTACTTAGTGGTTTTCTCCATCACGTAATTAGTCAGCTTAACGCCACGTATTTCGACTTCCTGTTCATTCACTAACTTAAAGCCAAGGTGCTCATAGAAAGGCCTAGCGGTAATACTCACCTCAGAGAAGTATCTCGATACACCACGAAATCGACCAATCTCGAATACATGCTCCATCAAAGCTCGCCCTACACCTTTACCTCGATATTCATGATGACAAAAGAAGTGATCTATCAACCCATTCGGTTGCAAGTCAGTATAGCCAACAATGTGGCCATCCAACTCCGCTACAAAAGGTTGGATACGATGCAGACACTTTTCCCACACCTCGGAGTCAAAGTCACTTGGAGCCCAAGCCTCAACTTGTTCTTGAGAATAGTCACGAACATTAATATTTCGGACGGTATGGAAATAGATCTCCCATAATGCTTTGGCATCACTAACTTGGTAATTTCGAATTCTAACCACGACACAGTCCTTTCATGTATTGCTGATTGCCTATTCACTACTTGATAGCAATACTAACGATAAAACACAGCTAGCCAAATAGTCACAACGTCTCTATCCGTACCAATAACCTTGTGCTTCTCTCTCGCGGCAATATTGATGTAATCCCCTTTAGACAAGGTAACGACACGTCCGTCTTCGAACTCAATAACACCTTGCCCCTCTACCACCATAACCCATTCGTTTTCATCTTGGTCATACCAACCTTGTTCTGGAGAACTGTGCCCATGAGATATTATTCTTTCAATCCGCACATTCTCAGTAGTAATGATGTCGTTGAAGATTTCGTCGGGTATTGACGAAGGCACATTCGAGTAGATATTTGACATCGCTCTCTCCTAATCCTTGTTAGATGAATATGGTGCAGTGCTTTATCGTTTTATCGTTTTATCGTTTTATCGTTTTATCGTTTTATCTAAAGCCTAGCTTCCTGAGCTCCTGAGCTATAAGCCCTAAGCCCTAAGCCACAGCACTTTTTCTGAAATAGAAACGATAATAGCCAACCAAGTTACTGCAGATAAATAGCGCTTCCATCAGTACAGCAGTTGGAGAACCAACTAAGTAATTGTGAACCAACCAAAAGCTAGTTCCGATGATCATCAACTCTCTTAATCGACGGTCATCTTTATTGAAGGCTGCAAAGGTTTGAAATACGGAAGCAAAGCAACTCAATATGCTAGTGAGCCCCGAGTAAGTCACAACCGTTGCGACTACTGACATGGAACTGAACAAATATTTAAATTTGGGTGACGTAGAAAACACGCTCGTCAAATATCGAATAGTGGCGATCGTCATTAGGCTCGCCGCTGTCCATTGTTCAAGAAGAATAAAGTGGCTAGAAATAAGAACGCCTGCAAAAAACAAGCATGTGACGATTTTCTTCCTCTCTTTAAATTGAAAAGACAGAAGATCGAAACAAATAGCAATTGCGACTAATACCTGAGAAAGATAAAAAGCTGACACGATTATTCCTTAAGTAGTGACCTAGCAGATTTAAATTATGACGTTTCCGTTCTAAATAACGACATTACTGTTTTATGAATGATATTGAAGTTTAGACTTTTAAAGTACCACTGATTACGGTGGTTGCAGACCCCATCAGTTTTATACGACCATTCGGTAATAGCTCTGTCGATACATACCCACCGCGGCGCGACGCTTGGTAAGCATTGAAATGCGCTTTGTTTAGTTTCTCGGACCAGTATTGTGTGAGAGCGCAATGCGCTGAACCCGTAACGGGATCTTCGTTAACACCCACCCACGGCGCAAAATAGCGCGAAACAAAATCAAGCTCAGAGTTCGACGACAATGCTGTCACAACAACGCCTCGACCTTTAATACGCTTTAGAGCATCAAAGTTTGGTGATAAATCTAATAAAACTTGTTCGCTGACAACCTCAATAAACTGCTTGGTATCGAACTCACTGTATGACACGACTTGGGCTTCACACAGCCCTAAATATTCAAGCAAATCTTTATTAGTATCCAATCCAAGATCAAGCACAGTACTTGGGAAGTCAAGCTCGATTGTGGAGTCACAAACTGTGGCAGATAGCTCCCCTGAAAGCGTATCAAACGTCACAACCTCACCCACATTGACTAACCCTCTTTCCTTCATCACATGCGCTGTTGCCAACGTACCGTGACCGCATAATTTGACTTCAACTTCTGGTGTGAACCATTTCAACGTCATCGTATTGAGGGCTAAGAATACCGTTTCTGATACTGCCATCTCTTCAGCAATCGAATACATCAACGACTCTTCTAAAGGTTCTTGTGAAATACAAACCCCTGCAGGGTTTCCTTTAAAAGCTTGAGTTGTGAACGAATCCACTTGATATATCTCTAAATTCACAATGGCTCCTAGCGCTGATATCGAATAGACATTGCAGCCTACAATAAGCACAAACACCCCGTGCTACAAGTGTTCAACAGCAACATTATTAATACTTATTTAAGAACTAAGGAATGATAAACAAGCAGTTATGAAAAGAATTGGTGGATTAAGCTGAGGGTTTAACATCGGGCAGATAAGAGATAAAACGTATCAGCCCTGGTAGGAAACAAGCACACATTCGCGGCACATAGGCATTGTATCGTGCCACAAACGTGAGGTTACTCAACAATGGTAACTTTATTGAATCTACTGACGTACCAGAGCAGATTTCACAATGGTCAAGCCAAGCAGACCCAACATAACTCCTGTCACTTTATCAATATAGTAAGCAACACGTGTAAACTCTCGTCGAACTTTAGGTGCAGATAAAAGGAAGATAATCGCGGCATCCCACACAAACACAACCACTGTCATCCAAATGCCTAACCCTAATTTAAACATGAAACCCACCTCATTATTCAGTACAACCGTGAATAAGCTCAAATAGAACAAAAGGTTTTTAGGATTAAGGATTCCCGATAGAAAACCCGTAACAAATTCTTTAAGAAAAGTGGTTTGAATGGAGACACCTTCTTCGACAACATCGATATTACTGTAATTACATTTTTTCGCTCTTATCGCTTGAACTGCAAGGTACACCAGAAACAAGCCGCCAATAATTTTTAAAGCGATCATCACTGAAACCGAAGCTGCCAAAATAGAACCGACCCCAATAAGACACAAACCAATATAGACTGCATTGGCACTGGCAATACCGAATGCAACGCCGAGTGCTTTTCTACCCTTATTTTTAACAGCACTCTTTACCACAATCACAAAATCTGGTCCGGGGCTCAATAGCGCCAAAAAGTGAGCAATCGCCACGGTAACAAAAATCCCAACTAAACCTGCATCCATAAACCAACCTCCTGTCGTTCAATTAATGCCCTACTATTGCATAACTAACGAAAAAATGCTCAAGTAGATGAATATATATTTACTAACAACCTAATAATCAAACAAATCCCGTGTTTTCGTCGTGCCAAATCGGAAGTAGATGAGTCATTCGTGCACTTCTTCAGGCGTTCGTCGGTCAAAGGTTGATATCCCCTTGATTTAACATAATGATTTTGTGCTCAAAGCTTACTTTTAGTTCCAATTAGCTCATAGGATTTTCACACCTAGATGCATTGCGTTAGGTTGAACTGAAATTAGAGACCTAAATTTGAGCTATGTCGCAAAATTTGGGCTACGATTTAGTTAAGCAAAGTAGGAAAGGAATCCGTCAGTGAAAGCATTTTATGTTTCTGTTCTTGCGTCATCATCCTTTTTAACTGGCACAGCGTTTAGCCAACAAAATGATATTTATCTCTACAATTGGGATGAATTTCTATCCAATAGCGTCGTGACCCAACTAAGTGACACGTACGGCATTTCTTTGAAACAACAGTTTTTTTCTGATGAGTCGATCAGAGATGAAGTGCTATTGAGCGAACGTCGTGGCGCATTTGAGCTAGTCATTATAGAAAGTGTAAAGCTCAATGCGTTAGCCAAGCAGAACCTGTTTCATAATCTCAGTGAGTTACAACAATCCATTGCTGGTAACATAGATTCACGGTGGGTTGATGGATGTGGCGAGTATGGCATTCCCTACGCTTGGGGGACTGCGGGAATCTTATATCGCAGTGACAAAGTAAACACTCCCACCTCTTGGAACGCTATTCTCGAACCAGACACGAACAGCAGTGGCCGTATAAGTATGTATTACGAACCTACGGATTTGGTGAGTACTGCACTGTTAGCAAATCAATTTGATCCATTCACCAATAATGAGCAAGAACTTCGCGTTGCCTATAAAACCCTGCAAGCTCAAAAGCCACACCTAGAAAGCAACGAATACGTCATCGACTATATTCGCCAACCCGAACGTCTTGCTAACATCGACCTTGCCTACGGTTATTCTGGTGACAGTTATGTACTCAATGATTTGGAGCCTGATGCCTCTTGGTCCTACGCTGTGCCTCAAGAAGGCACAACGTTATGGTTAGAGTGCATTGCTGCGATTAATAACGGAGAGTTGTCTGCACAAGCAACAACGATTCTATCATTCTTGTCGCAACCCGAGATCGCCGCTCAAAACGCAATGGATTCATGGTTTGCAACTCCAAGCTCAAAAGCAAAAGCCTTAACAACACAAGAGTACCAAAATGATCCGGAGCTTTTCCCTAGCAAAGAGGTTTTAGAACGCAGCTATCTGTATCAGCAACTCGAACCCAATAGCATTCAAATTCGTAACCGCATTGTCGACAGTTTGAGATAATTAATGCCAGTATTAAAGAAGCTCTACTTTGTGCTCATTCCTACTTTATTGTTCGTATTTGCAATAGGCGGAATGGTTACTTACAACTTAGCCTCCAACCATGCGAAACACATGTACTTAGACGAGGTGCAATCCGACGTAAACACAGCGCTAGTGGCCGCTGAGTACGAGCAACTTGGTTTATCTTTGCTTGTAAAAGATATTGGTTCATCGCTACAGTTCTTGCGATATATTCAAAACCCTAGTGACTACACAACCTTGTCCCTGCTGGAAAAAAGAGTGCTTCGCGTCTTAAACCAAAGTCACGTTAACCAGTTTGGTCAACGTAACATCTATATCGTTGACCCTAAGTTCCAGTTAACGCTATCTACGTTACGAGCAGACCCTTTCGAAGGGTTAAAAATCCCCGATAACATCTATGAAAAAATCTTCGATATCTATACCTCGTTAATCAATAAAAACGAGCTGTCTCATAAAGGCTTCTCATATATCTCTGTGAGTGGTGAACTTAGATACGCTTACGTTATTGCAATCGACCCTTACTTGCTCCCACAAGACAAACGCGCAAACGACAGCTTAAATCGATACATACTGATTGCAGATGGTCCATTAAAACAACTATCCAACTTACTAATAAAATACAACGATGATGACAATATGCAGCTTCTGATTGAGCCATCATCGAATACTGCACACATAGAGAATACGCAGTTTGTTATCAAATCGTTTGAACAAACCAAAGACAGAATCAAAGTTGAGATGAACAGCCGTCACTTCCTCGCTCAAGTTAATATTCGCGAAAAAAAATTCAATCAGGAAAAATCTATCATTGCTAAGCAGACCTTACTTGGCAGTTTGACGACACTATTCATTATTATGCTCATCGTACACATGGTGGTGCGCTACCAATTAGTACGTCCACTCAAAGATCTACTACACGAGATATCGATTGGCGGACTTAAACTGAGGTATTTCAAACGTTCATCCGGGCACAGTGAAATTGATGGTTTGAAGAACGCTTACATTGATTCACTCACGGAATTAAAGTTCGAAGCTGAATTTGATCAATTAACTAAATTAGCCAACCGACGCTCGTTCATCCGACACCTCGATGTGCGTCTAAAAAGCTCGATAAGCCCTCATTGCTATCTGGTTTGCTGGGATATTATCGATTTCCGTAAAATCAATGACTTATATGGTGCAAAAGTAGGTGACAATGTACTCGTTAGTCTGGCCAAAACACTAAGAGAAACCCTGCAGAATCAACAATCCTCTTTCGGCTTCAGTTGCAACGACTATTCAGTTGCAAGGCTAGGAGGAAACCAATTCATTGCCATATTGGAAATGGGTGAGCACCAATCAATAAACGAAGAAATCGAGAACATTAACAACACCCTAACGGGTACGACTTTCCTAGATTACTACGGATTCAGGCTTTCAATTGCAACAGGTGTACTACCCGTCGATACCCCTAAGTTCGAGGAGATATGGCACCGATGCATCGATGAGATGCTGATTAATGCCAAAGCGCACAGTGATGGAGAAAGCCGAATCGTTTACGGCGAAGAACTACTTCATTCACTAGAAATACATGACGTTATCGAAAAAAGGCTATTGGAGTGTTGTGAAAGCGACAACTTTGAACTTCGCTTTATGCCCATCTTCAATGCTCAGACCCTGCAAATCGATGGCGCTGAGTGTCTCATTCGCTGCCCTGCACTGTTTGACATTCAAGCGGGTCCAGATGAGTTCATTCCAGTCGCGGAGAGGAGCAATCTAATATCCAAACTCGACATGTGGGTCATTAGTACCGCAATAAAAAGCTATAAAGAGCTCTCTGAAATTCACAAGTACACAGGTAGCTTATCAATAAATATCTCAGCGATGGAACTTTACAATCGTACCTTTGCCGACAATATTCGAAAGGTAATCGAGCGTTATCAAGTACCACCAGCCAACATCATTATAGAAATTACCGAAACCAGTTACGTTAAAAGCAGTAAACTTACAGTGCAGACTATCGAAAGTATCAGGAGCTTAGGTTTAAAAGTGTCTCTTGACGATTTCGGTACAGGCTATACAGCTTTTAACCAACTTCTTCACTACCCTGTCGATGAGCTTAAAATTGATAAAAGCTTTATCGATAATATCGTCGACGACAAAGCTGACCGAAAGATGGTCGAATCCATGGTTAACTTAGGGCACTCTT
This sequence comes from Vibrio sp. FF145, assembly GCF_041439075.1. NCBI lineage: Bacteria > Pseudomonadati > Pseudomonadota > Gammaproteobacteria > Vibrionales > Vibrionaceae > Vibrio > Vibrio sp. FF145. The sequence continues at coordinate 90,366 of NZ_JBGONH010000002.1, read as the reverse complement.
GTGACACCTTCGTTGTTGGTGAAGGTGTCGAGTCTCTCGAACAATATCATCACCTTAAAAAAGCCAACTGCGACCTAATACAGGGTTATTTTTTCAGCCAACCACTCACTTACATTGAGTTCATTGAATTTGTTCGTGACCACAATCCGCAGACTATTCTGGATCAACAAGCCCTTTTAGAACCAAGCTCTAACGAAAGGATTGTGGCACTCAATCAGAAACAGTAGTCGTATTCCGAAAGCATGACTACTTAATAACCACGACCAAACCTTTTAGAAGCTTAGCCTTGCATCGAGGTCAACAGCTCCATCATGTCTTTAGAGCTTATGTTCTTCTTGTGCCTCACTACGGCGTCAATCATTAACTCTAAGTTACCTGCAGAGATGTAATCACTAAGGACGTCGTTAAACTTGTCCTGAATTTCATCACTCGCGTACAAATGATCAGGAATGAAGAATAAGAACTGGCTTCCACTGCTACGGAACGAAATGGTGCTTTCAGGGATCTTTGTGGTCAAAGACTTAGCAGCCGAGCTCACCACAAGGTCCCCATATTCAAGGCCATATTTTTGATTAATCTCGGTAAGATTTCTGATTCGGACAAAATAGAGATCAAAGTTTTTGTCCTTCGAGTAGCTATTCTTAACAAATTTCATCAACGAAATTCGATTGCGAAATCCTGTAATAAAATCCGTAGAGTAGAGCTTTCTTTTAATAGAAAAATCCATATAAAAAATAATCCCAGTCAATAACAAGATGCCAACAAGAAAAACGCTACTGATCCGATGAACAGTAACCAAGTTATCAACCATTGAGGTGTTTTCTTCAATCACAGGGCTTTGTAATCGAAACTTGTCATTAATAAAATCGACGAGTGTGTGGTAGCAAATATCGACTTTTTTCTGCAGAGATTCCTTGGGCAACAACCCTTGACTGACCAGTTTAATTGAGGATTCCAAGCTCTTAAATTTGTCAAATTCCGCACTAAAATAAGGTTTAAAGTTTGCTGACTTGATGAAATTGGAGGACTCAGTACTGTTAATTAATATGTCAAATCGGCTCCACGTAATATCGTACGCTAACCATAACTCATCATAATCAATAGTTTCAGAACGGCTTACCATCAAGAAATTGGCGTATTCTTTCACCAATTGAAAAACGAACCACGTTGCCTCATTTTGTCGGGTGGAAAAACTCTTATTGATATCGTTAATGCGGGTCACACTGTAGATATTAATGGTGAGTACCACTGCCGCTAAAGATAACACGACGACTTTAATTGCAGTCAATGACAACAGCTTTTTCATACTAAGTCCTTACAAATGAATATCGCGTATCTGCCAGATCATCTTGGCATGGAAGTCAGTGTTATCAATGTCTGGAGTCGAAGAAAGTGGATATATCAACCAGTACGGGCCTTTTTCTCTGACTGACATAAATTGGCCATTTTGTTTAATCGCAATGATCGGCTGGTAGTCGTCAAAGTCTTCTTTGGGCACCGCTATTTTATAGTCGTTTAGTGCAACAAAAGTTACCTGCGAGGCCATGGGTAAATCCATAGTTTCAAGCACCGTTTGTAAGGCCACACCACTATAAACCAATTCTCCATCCAGCCAAGGTAATGACGTGGTGATTTCTTTTTGAGGAAGCAATAACAGCTGTTCTCGACTGAATTGATGTTTTTGCCCTAAGTGATCGAATATTGTCAGTTCCGATGCTGCAAAAATAGAAAATGAACACAGTGAAAGTATAAACAGAAGTGCAGCTCTCATTTTAAACTCCATTTTAAAAGGTCACTAATTTGAGTCTAGTTCATATTGGTCATTTGACTTGCTTAGACATTGTCTATTTTCTCAATGATGCTGTTCGAATCTTTCTCAAATAATGTTTCATTCCTGTAACCAGTTGCGAACAACACCTCCCCTTATCTCAATAAGACTTTAATTAGCGTTCATACAAGTAATCCCTGTTTTTTAAAGACAATGAGTAATCCAATCCTGCCACTGAATACGTACTGACTAACAAAATTGACAATAAATATGAGTCAGTAAGTAGCGAGAACGCTTATGCATGCATAACCTTTACACCAAGCTGAGTGTTTTCTGAGGTTCATCAAGCACTCGCTCTTTTCTTCAATAAGGGAATACGTAATGAGATTAAATAAGCAAAAGTTTAACCCCATAACCGCACTTTCCATTCTGCTAATGACGGCTGTCATGAATCCAGTTTACGCAGAATCTAACGACGAGCAGTTCGAGTTAGGAAAACAAAAAGCCAAGGTGTGTATGACTTGTCATGGCGTTGATGGTATCTCAACTCAAGATCCCTACCCGAACCTTCGTGGCCAAAAAATAGGGTATCTCATTTCCTCACTGAAAGATTATCAGACAAGGGAAAGAACCAGTGGTTTGGCAATTCTCATGCAGCAACAAGCCGACATACTTTCAGACCAAGACATCCGAGATATCTCCTACTTCTATTCAATGCTCGGCAAGGAATCAAGTTCAGTTAGCGACTCAAAAACAGACAGCAAATCAAAACTGTAGGCAAGGAGCCTTGTTATGGAACAAGTGACAACGCAATACAGCATCAAGGTCGTGAGATACTTTATCATCGCCTCTTTAATCTGGGCGATTGTGGGGATGATCATCGGCGTGATCCTCGCCGCTCAATTGTATTGGCCTGTGCTCAATTTCGATTCTCAATATTTCCAATTTGGTCGTCTTCGCCCTCTGCATACCTCAGGCGTTATTTATGGGTTTGTGGTGAATATTCTAATGGGGACTTCACTCTATATTGCCCAACGAACTGGCCATTGTGAGCTGTTCAATAAAAGCCTGTCGTGGATGGTCTTTTGGGGATGGCAACTTATTCTACTGCTCGCGGTCATCTCCTTGCCTGGTGGCCACACTAGCTCAAAAGAGTATGCGGAACTTGAATGGCCAATCGACTTAATGATTGTACTGGTGTGGGTGCTCTATGCAGTGTTGTTCTTTGGCACCCTTGCTAAGCGTAAAGTCAGCCATATCTTCGTCGCTAACTGGTTCTTCGCAGCATTCATTATCGTTGTTGCCATGATTTTCATTGTGAATAATCTAGCGATGCCAGTATCGGCGATGAAGTCCTACTCTGTGTTTGCAGGCGCTCAAGATGCGATTGTTCAATGGTGGTGGGGACATAATGCCGTTGGTTTCTTACTGACCGCTGGTGTGATTGGTATGAACTACTATTTCATACCTAAAGCGGCGGACCGACCTATCTACTCATACCGTTTGTCTGTGATCCATTTCTGGGGCTTGGTCGGCTTTTACACATGGGCCGGAACGCACCACTTAGTCTACTCTTCCGTTCCCATCTGGATTCAGAACATCGGAATCGTGATGTCATTGATCCTGTGGCTCCCTTCTTGGGCCGGTGCGTTTAATAGCGCAATGACCCTCCTACAAAACAAAGAAAAGCTGAAGTCCGACTACATTCTTTTATTCTTTTTCTCAGCGATTCTTTACTACTGCTTGGCAACATTCGAAGGTCCGCTACTCGCTATTCGCTGGTTCAACATAGTGGCACACAACACCGAATGGATCATCGGGCACGTACATTCCGCGGCTCTCGGATGGGTTGGAATGTCAGGGATAGCGGTTTTTTACTATTTCATTCCACGCTTATGGGGCCAAACCGAACTATGGTCACGACGACTGATTAAATGGCACTTTTGGCTCGCTCATGCTGGCGTCGCCATCTATGCGATAGCACTTTGGATCGCAGGCATCGGCGAGGGATATATGTGGCTCGCTCAAAATGAAAATGGCGAACTGATTTACAGTTTTGTAGAGGCTATGGACTTTAAAGCACCTTGGCTATTCATGCGTTTCTTTGGTGGCGCGCTGTTTGTACTTGGATTGTTCTTAATGGCTTTCAACTTGTACAAAACCGTTCGTATGCCAGTAGTACATAACGCTAAACACGCCGTTAATGAGGGGGCTTAAATGATGAGTAAAGACTTTACACATTCAATCGTCATTTTAATTTTGACCACTGTTGTCGTGGCCTCCTTCTCTTTATTGGTCTGGGTAGTGCCAAGCATTGTCCGTGGCGATGATATTGCCAAAGGCAGCTTAGCGATGCCACTCACACCGATAGAGTTAGCAGGACGAGACATCTACATCAGTGAAGGCTGTCATGTGTGCCATACACAAATGGTTCGCCCTCTAGAGCCTGAAGTGAAACGTAATGGTCGCCCAAACAAAGAAGCAGACGACATCTACGAATTTCCTAACTTGTGGGGTTCTAAGCGCACGGGGCCGGACCTCACTAACCTAGGTAGAAAGTATTCTGACCAGTGGCATGCTATTCACTTAATTGATCCTCGAAAAGTCGTACCGACATCGATCATGCCCGCCTACCCTTGGTTATTTGAACAGACTCTGTCAGGCGACGACATAAGCGACAAAATGGAAACCCTCCGCATACTTGGCGTTCCTTATACTGACCAAGAAATAGGTGATGCCAGATTACAAGTAAGAGGGAAAACCAAAGGTGAAGCTCTGATCCGCTATCTACAAAGCCTTGGTAAAGATACGTCACAGGAGGTATCACAATGAGTGCATTTTGGAATCTATGGGCGGTAATTTTAACCTTAATCTTCTTCGTTCTTATGGTGTCTGTTGTCGTTAAATATTGGCGTAGCAATCACCAAGCCGATCAAGACCACACCCTTGGCACTTTTGATGGCATTGAAGAAAAGGATGCGCCACCGCCAAAACTACTCTTCATTAGCTATGCTATTGCCTTTCTATTGTCTGCTGGCTATTTGGTGCTCTACCCCGGGCTTGGTGAATGGGAAGGGTTAGTCGATTGGAAGCAAAGTGACGACAAACTCAGCTCACCCAGCACAACGTTAAACGAGCAATTCTCTCAAACAACGGAAACCACCCTCGAAGGATTGTCTGGCATACCCGAAATAGTAAACAGCGGACAAATCTTGTTCCAAACTCACTGCGCGGCTTGTCACCGCGACAACGCTCAAGGTCAGAAACACTTCCCTAACCTTATTGACCAAGAATGGCTATATGGTGGTAGTGATGAAGCGATCATTCATTCGATCGCCAAAGGGCGAAATGGCGCGATGCCGGGTTGGAGCGAGATAATGCGCCCCGATGAAGTGGCTAAGGTTTCTTACTACTTAGCTTCGCTCAATCAACGCCATACCGATGTTCCAGAAGTAAAAGTTAAAGTCGGCAAAGAGCTGTTTGCAAAATATTGTTCATCTTGTCACGCCGATGGTTCTATCGCGAATCCGGCGATCGGCGTCCCTGATCTTTCCGACGATATTTGGCTGCATGGCGGCAGTATTGAAGAAATTCAGCACACTATCAACAAAGGCTTGAACAACCTGATGCCTGCATTTGATAAACAGCTTACGGAAAACGAGATACTCGCACTGGGTGCTTACATTCGACATGCGGGCTCAGAGCAGCAGCAAAGACTCGCGAACATAGAAGCTCAGTCTGTTGAACGTGGTGAATACCTCGCTTATGCCGGTGACTGTGTCGCGTGTCATAGTGCCGAAGGTGGCGAACCTTTTGCTGGCGGCCTGCCGTTTGTGACCCCTTTCGGCACCGTATATTCAACCAATATTACACCCCATACAACGGAAGGTATTGGTACTTACGATTTTGATAATTTCCGAGCCGCGTTAGTTGCAGGCAAAGGTAAGAATGGTTACCTGTACCCTGCAATGCCTTACACCTCTTATCAATACCTCACCGACCAAGACATGCTCGACTTGTGGGAATACATGCAGTCAATCACCGCGGTGCCTCGCCGCAATGACGACAACAGCATGATGTTTCCCTCGAATATACGTCTAGGTCTGCTCGGGTGGAACATTGTGTTCATGGATACCGACCCGATTGACTATCAAGTGCCTGAAGAACTTAAATCGGAAGTCGAAAACGTTGAGAAATGGCAACAAGGGAAATATTGGGTGGCTGGTCTTGGACACTGCTCTGAGTGCCATACCCCTCGAAACATTGCTCAAGCTCTGATACCCGAACGTATTTTCCAAGGTAACTTGATTGACGGTTGGAATGCGCCCGATATCACGGCCAACGAGCTGTATGTCGATGGTTGGGATGAAGCGACACTGACCGATTTCTTACACACGGGTCACTCAGACAAAGGGACTGCTTTTGCGGGCATGGCAGACGTAGTAAAAAACAGCCTAAGCTTGATGACGCGTGAAGATATCGAGTCGATGTCCTATTACCTACTCAGTGGTGACATCAACAACACCATCAGCAGTGACGCCGTTCCGTTGCAGCCCAAAGGGTTTGATGAAGACTCTTACGCGACTGACATTTACACCACGTATCGCCAGACATGTGGAGCCTGTCATGGTGACGATGGTAAGGGACGTGACCCTATCGCCCCTACTCTGTTGAATAACGGCATAATCATGCACAGCGATCCATTCAACACCATCGCGGTAACCGTCCGTGGACTACAACCCACCTATCTCGACAAAGACAGAAACTTCATGCCAATGGCAAGCTTTGAAGATGTGCTGTCGGATCAAAGGTTAGCTGAGTTGATCACCTTCGTGCGATTGCACCTTGGAGATAGAGAGGAACCAGTAACGGCAGAACACGTTCGAGAGGTAAGAGAAACTCTTGAAGCTGCAGGTTACGCTGGAGGGTTACACACCACACCTGAAATGTACGAAAGTCGAGATAAGAACATTAACATTCGCTAGGTTCTGTACGTATTCAATTTACTCGGTAAGCAGCCACAATACGTTACTTCTATCACGGCTTAATCAATTAAAAGGAGACCAGCGTGTCTCCTTTTAATTGTTATCAAACTGACACTCTCAACGATTGAGACCACAACACAATTATAACTAACTGATTACACAATTAAGCAGAGCTGCACATAATGCGATCAATCTCGCAGAACAAAGATGACACCAAGTGCATAATATGCAAAATTTTCTAAAGATGTACTAAGGACAGTTATGGATACAACTACACTCATCTACGATACATTGGAAGGTCTGTCGAGCGCAAAGCCACAGCAACACGCTCAAATCCGCCAAAATCTATATAACCAATTAGATTTATCATTTGAGAAGCAGTTGGCTTTGTATTCATCAGTTCTTGGTCCAGCAAGTGCTGGTAGATTGACCGATTTGGATAGCGCAGTGATGTCTGCACGCAAGATTGTTGGCTTAGAAAACAGCTAAGTAATCTTCAACCGCTCTCAACTTTAACGCTGCCACTGTGCAGCGTTTTTTATGGATGCCATTTACGATAAGTACCGTTGGTTACGATGAATGCAGTTAGGTACGATAAATACTGTTAGTTAAGATCAGTTCAATAAGGTCTGTTTTTCAAGTTACACGCATTCTCATTTGGTTAATCTTATGTTCCATTTTTAACAGGTGTGCAACCTCAACAATGGCGCTAATGTTAGTAGCACGTTAACCACACATCGGATTGAAGAATCATGAGAGTACTTATTGAATATACACAAACAGGCAAATACCGTGATCATGCGTGGGAAGCACTAACTATTCGTTCCAAGGGCGAAGTTCAAGCTGTGACTCCCTCTTATGCGGCTCAACTTATCGAACAGAACCGCGCCAGCTTATCGACTACTGAAAATCAAGATATCGTCATCCAACCATAATGAGTTTAGGAACTATCCCTCCCGGTTCTTAAACTCTCTGTTTTACTCGCTTTAGTAATCAATACGATACTGAGTAAAACAGAGTTTGATGACATAAAAAAACGCTGCACGGATGCAGCGTTTTCTTGTTTCTAGCGTATCTTGTCTCTAACGTAGAGAGCTTCTAACATCGATAGCTTCTAACGTAGATAACCTACGCAGAGAGTTTGACTATTTTGGCAGGTTCTCTAACGCATCAACCATCGTCATTAACTTATCGACAATTCGTTCACCATCCATTCTCAAACCATTGTGCTCATACTCGTTGGTAATCCACGCTTTTGAGTTTGGAATGTTCGCCAGTGTTTCGCGGCTGTAATCCAGCTCTACGTACATATCGTCAGCGTAAACTGCGCATGCCATTGGAACCGTATTCTTACTCAGCTGCTCTGCGTTGTACAAAGCGCCCCAGTCCGACTTCTCGGCCAACATATTTGCCGCTTCACGTAATGGCTTAAGCGTTTCTAGTTGGTCGAACATCCATGGGTACACCATTTCTCCGGTAAACCAGAACTCGCTACCCGATTGATAGTTAAAGTGTGGGTACTGCTCGCGTACTCGGTGTGCAGACCAGTTAGACGCTGCACCTTGGCAGTAAATCGATTCATGCAAAATAGCGTAGATTGGGTTCGTTAGGTAGCCCTGCTCTTGCTGCATTTGATTTAAGAAGCTGTAGCTCAACTGCTTGCTTCCGTTCACTTCAACAAACGCACTCTCCAGTGTGAAATACATTGGAAGGTTTGCTTCGCCGCCACCAAGATTAATACCTATTAGCTGGAACTGTTCAACTGTAAACACCTGACCGTTTGGCAGTCTCACATCATTGTTAAGCAGGTAATCAGAGATCTCGCGACACATAGCTTGTGCTTGTGGGAACTGAGCAAAGAAGGCTCTGTTTTTGTCTTCTACACGCTTGTAAGTCGCACGATAAACATCGTCAGCTTCTCGTTCAATAGAAGGAATGCCGCCCGTCACGTAGCAACGTTGCAAGCTCTGTGGGAACAGTGACAAATAGCTCAAGGTGCAGAAACCACCAAAGCTTTGGCCAATTGTAGACCATTGCTTAACAGCGAATTGTTCACGAATCGCTTCAGCGTCACGAACGATATTGTCGGCTCTGAAATGCGTTAAGTACTCGACTTGTTGCTCTGGAGACAGATGGACCAAGATTTCATGACTGATCACCGTGCTGTTGCCTGTCCCACGTTGGTCTAGAAGCAGAACACGATAGTTTTGTAATGCACGCTTTAGCCAACCTGATTGACCGCTCACTCGAGGAGATGGAAAGCCTGGGCCGCCCTGAAAGTAGATAAGCCACGGCAGTTCTTGCCCATCTTTAGCGAGATCAACCAGCTCACGTGCGAAGACTTGGATCTGTTGTCCATCTTTTGCTTGATAGTCGAGTGGCAACTCAAACGAGTGCTGACGATACAGGGTGGTTCCATCAATAAAGTTAGCTTGCACGCTTCATTCCTTTTTATCTGATTCTAAAGTCATCGGTACGAATAAAAACGGCGCCCGTTGGCACCTTCCTTAGCAAGATACGCATACTAGCTTGTAAATGAAACCGTTTGTTGAACCTGAATGTGAAGGTACTTCATTAAATCGCCCAATCAGCTTTATACGCGTAACAACTTGTTTCAAAACAGGAGGCTTAAGGGGCGGTCTATTGAGAGAAATGATGAAAACGGGAGACAAATAAAAAGAGCTTAACGAGGTGAGGATACGTTAAGCTCTTTGGTTTTATCTGTGTTGATAAACTAACTGGCTTACTCGCTGTTAATCTATCGAACCTGTTAGTTCTAATGAACCTATTAAATCTAACGACTACGAAGCCGTCAGTTCACCGGCACCTTGAGTCGAGCGTTCGCTGCTCTGAACTAGGATTGCGGTAGCGGTCTCTTTCAGTGCCGCCCACTCCCCATCATCAACTTCAATGCCATCGTTCCACGCTTTCTCTTGAGTTTTAAAAAGCGCTTCTGATTCAATGTGTGTTTGGTAGCCATCTGACAAACGTTCGATATCGAAATCCTGGACGGAAAGTTCGATGGTCATATTGTGGATATGTTCGTACGATGCCAGTGGCAAATCTGATAAAAACAGTTCCGGAGCAACGCAACCACGATTAAGAACATACAAAGTGCTCTTGGGGTTAGAACCGTTATCCCAACGTGCCATGCACGCAATACCTTTCGCAGCTAACTTTACAAGCTCGCTGTACGCCAACCAACGGTTGTGGCAATTATTTAACTCAATTTTCAGCGTCTTTTTACCGACCATTTTTTCAATGGCGTAATCGATAACCACAGGAAGGTGACACGCCAAACTCGCCTTGTGCAGGTCAACTTCAACAGTGTTATCGCTGCGCACTTGAATGTCTACAGGGCAATCGTCTTCTAACCCCATAAAGTTGCTCGCATTATTAAAATGACGAACACCATCCAAGCCAACCATCTGTAAATCTGCCACCATGTTCGCTATCACATCGGCTTCACCACATGTACGACGCATACCCAAAAAGGCTTTATTAACGGCCGCTACCAGTTCATTGTGAGAAACGATCATAACGATTTACCTCCATGTTGAGCGTTGATATGTGTAGGAACTTGATTTGAGTCAGCCATCTCCGCTTCACTCGGTAACAGTGGGAACACCCATTCGTCCTGATGAATTTCATCAAGCAATGGCGCACCTTGGAAAAACGTCACTCGTACCCAACGATCTGAGCGAGGATCAAATTTAGTCGCACCAAACATTGCTAGCTTACAACGCAGTAAGTGCATTGGCGGCGAATCTTGATGCAGCACATTCATTTGAATGTCACCCATCGCTTTGTTACCTAGCGTCCACACACGGCGCGCAATCGCACGGTGTTGCGGCTGTTTAACAAGGAATTCGGCCAATGAAAGCTCAGGCGCAAATTGCAATAAAGCATGGTACAAACGATAAGCTTGACGGCCAATATCCAACGGCAGTTCACGCTCTTCACCCAACTCTTCGCCTCGAACTCCGAGCCTTGGCTCTTCTTTGTCTTGAGAGCGATACCAGAACCAGTAGTTGTTTTCTGCTTTAGTAAAGTCGGTCGTGATCGCCCAACGGTACTTTTCTTCTAGTACAACCAGAAGGTCTTGAATCTTTTTGCCGCTAGGAAGCGACAGTGTTTCGCTGCAATTCATTTGCTCTTGATGGGCGTCCACTAATTCTGGGTACAATTCCATCAAACATGAGATAAGGATTTCTTGGGCTTCCATACTCATTTGCTTAGATTGCTCGACTAACTGCGACCATGTATCGCACAGGCTGACAGAAGCTTCTAATGATTGTTCTGTGTGCTTCAAATCATCAACAGCAGCTTTGTTCAGCTCTTGTTGTGTTTCATTGATAGTAACGACTTGTTCTAAATGACAAATCGCTTTTTTAACTAAGGTACGTAGTGGCCCGATCAACGCCGTATTAGTCTCACTGGACAACACGCCCGCCAATGCATGTTCACGGGTCGTCATCCACTGATCGACAATACTAGGGTGGTTAATAAGGTATGGCGCCATGCCTAAACCAGTTGCATTACCAACACCAAGGTAACGTTGTAATCCTCGATGCAAGGTAATCGCTTGTTCACCGCCTTGTTGCTCTGCTAGGTAATGAACCCAGTCTAAGCTGAACTCACGCAGCATATACACCGCACACATTTGAGCGCTAAACGACTGATTGAAATCTTCATTTTTCTCTAAGATTTTAAAATCAGCGATGCCAAATTTGCCATTACCATAAACGGCAGTGGTTCGCAGGATGTAGCCTACTTCAGCCAGTTCTTTGGGCGTTGGTTGAACACCTTTAGCCAGGTGACTAACGATATGTTCAAACACACGTACACTTTTGTTTGCACGCGCTAAAACAAGCACATTGTTAGGATTACGGCCGGCTTCTTGAAGCGGTACATTCGCACGAAGTCTTTCAAGTAGGGTGACATCAACATCACCAAGAACAAGTGCAAACGTTACGTCCCACTTTTCAGCAATTACACGGTCATTTCGTTCGTCATCTGCAATCTCATCGCAGAAAACAACCAAATGATAAACATGGTTTGGCGTCGCAAGCTTATAGATAACATGACCAAAACCTTGAGCGTCTAATTGCCACTCATGTTTCGTCACTTTCCATTCTTGCTGGGCCATTTTACGAATCAGAGTTCTAACGAAGCTGATACGTGTTTGGTGCATTGCACCTAGCCTTTCCGGTGCCATGACGACAGTCGCGTCACGTAGTGCTGATTCAGTGTAGGTAGAACGATGTGCATCCATTTTGCTCACCACCTTATAGTTATAGGATTTTGCTAGCCATTCAGAACCGATCGTTGCCATCATTTGAAGCATTCGTTTTTACAGTGTGTTGGTTAGCTTTCACGTTATTTGGGGTAAGTGAACTCACCCCTTATTATTTGTCCTGACTAGATCGATTGACCTAAATACGTGCCGCCCGGTGTATCTTCACCAGTACGGGTTTCCTCTTCCTTTCGGAATCTTGTGTCAGCCTTCTTTCAAAGGCTGACACCTTGTTTCTCTTTCATTTTTAGAGAGCGTTTTCTCTGCAGGCTCTTTTCTTTACAGACCCTGCTCTTTTATAAACTCGGCTCTTCTACAAACCCTGTTCTTTTGCCATCTTGATTGCGATTTGAGGCGCATTCCAGAGCGATGGCAGTAAGATTATGGACACTGGTACCGCTGTGATTACGATGAACGATTGCAGCGCTGAAATGCCGCCAGAACCTAGGGAAATCAGAATCAACGCTGTTACCCCCATCATCACACCCCAGAAGGTACGAATAATTGCGTTAGGCTCAGTCTCACCACTGACTACCACACTAATGGTGTAAGTCATCGAGTCACCGGTCGTTACGATGAAGATCGTGGTTAAGATCAAGAACAGAATAGAAATAAGCATCGGCATAGGTAACTGCTGAGTTACCGCCAGTAGCGCGCCTGGTAAGTTGAAGCCTTCGAACGCTTTACTTACGCTGCCTGGGTCCGCAATTTCGAACGCAAGACCAGAGCCACCAACAATCGTGAACCAGAAACAAGTTACAAACGGTGCGATAAGGCTAATGGTTGATACCAATTGGCGAATACTACGACCGCGTGAAATACGAGCGATAAAGATTGCCATCATTGGACCGTAACCTAAGAACCAACCCCAGAAGAACACTGTCCACCAGCTTAACCAACCTTCGTCACCACGGTATGTTGCCATTGGGATGAAGTTATCTATCATGCTGCCTACACCTTGGATGTAGCCATTGAAGATGAAGTTCGTTGGACCAAAGATAAGGATGTAAACCATCAATGCCATTGCTAAAATTACGTTGTAACGGCTTAGCATCTGCATTCCGCGGTTTAGACCACTTAATGCAGACAATGTGTAAAGCACGATAGCGAACAAGATAATGATTAGCTGAGTTGTGAAGCCATCTGGAATACCAAACAGTTCATTCAGAGCGTAGCTGACTTGCAAGCCCAAGAAGCCGATCGGACCGATGGTACCCGCCGCTACAGCGACAATACAACATGCATCAATCAGTGCGCCGGTATGGCCTTTCAGTGCTCTTTCGCCCAAAACTGGGTAAAGCAAAATACGAGGTTTAAGAGGCAAGCCTTTGTCGTAGTGAAGGTGCATTACCACGATAGACGTCAAGCTGCCCACAATTGCCCATGCGAGGAAGCCCCAGTGCATGAATGATTGTGATAACGCATTCACTGCGCCTTGCTGTGCGTTTTCTTGTGCGCCATACAACGGTGGTGGGTTAACGTAGTGTGCGATAGGCTCTGCTGCTGCCCAAAATACACCGCCGCCCGCAAGTAGCGTACAGAAAATGATAGCCATCCAACGGAAGCCATCCATTTCCGGTTTCGCGATGCCGCCTAGGATAACCTTGCCTGTTCGCCCTGCCGCCAGGCCAAGACCAATAAGAAAAGTCAGAAGAAGAAGCATTTGCCAATAAGGGCCGAACACTTTTACAGACCAAGCAAAGCCCGTGTTTACTAGGGTAGAGAGTAGCTCCCCATCAAACAAAGCAAGCGTTACGAACAGAGCGATAAACCCGCCGCTGTACCATAATGCTGGGTTGGTAAGTCCTAATTTGTCTGAAGTCGATTCAGACTGGTTTGTGTTACTTGTTTTGTTGCTTGCTGTGTGTGCTTGACCCGCATTTACGTTTGAAGATTTCACGCTATTGGTTAAATCAGACATACTCTGACTCCAGAGGTTTCTTTGCAGCTGTCATTTTAATGATGACTACAAGAGGTGTATTTAACACCTGCCCTATTGTTTTTTGTGTTGGGCAGGCTAATCCATGTTTGGGTTACCGCGTTGCGAAATAGACCGTTGTTCCTTTTGAATAGTGAAATTGGTTACAACAGCACGTCTAAATGAACGTTTATTAGAAGGCTGCTAATTCGATGATTACTAGTGAGAAAGCACTTAACCCTTGCTTTGAGGCTCTAGGCCATCTTTCAAGAAGTTAAACCAGTTTTCTCCCAAGACTTGCCCAGCTTCAGACTCACTGAAACCATGACGCATCAATCCGTTATAAATATTTTCCATACCCGCACTACCACAGAACCAAGGCAACGCATCTGGCCAACCTGAGTTGTTCGCAGAGCCTTCACCGTAGTCCATTGCTTTAGACCAACGACCATTTCTCATCCATTCAAGAACGGCTTGAGGTTGGTTTAAGCATAGGTCACTACCAATACCTAGGTGTTCTACGCCAACCATGTCAGCGGTCGTCGCAACCATTTGGCAGAAATCTTCCAACGTACATTGGCTGCCATTTGGTAGGTGGAATGGGTACAAGCTGAATCCAATTAAGCCACCGCGTTCGGTTAGGGCTTTAATCACATCGTTTGATTTGTTTCGTAGTGCATCATGAGCAAACGTTGGGTTCGCGTGGCTGATACAAATAGGACGAGAAGACAGGTCAATCGCTTCAAGCGTTGAACGCTCCGCACTGTGAGACATATCGATGATCATGCCCACTCGGTTCATCTCTTCGATAGCTTGCTTACCAAAGCGCGTGATACCAGTGTCGTTCTTCTCGTAACAACCCGTCGCCAATAAGCTCTGGTTGTTGTAAGTAAGCTGCATGATCAAAAGACCTTGCTTGCGCATCACTTCGATAAGACCAATCTCATCGTCGATTGGAGAACAGTTTTGAGCACCAAGGAAAATGCCGACTTTGCCGGTCGCTTTTGCAGTTTCAACATCAGCCATTGAATGAATCGGCATGATAATGTCTGCATTTTGCTCGAATCTTAAGTTCCATTCTGCAAAGCGAGATAAGGTTTCACGAGCTGTCTCGTGGTAAACCGCGGTAGCGTGAACTGCTGTAATGCCGCTCGCCTTTAGTGTTTGGAAATATTCTCTGTTCCAATTGCAGTATTGCAATCCATCTATAACAATCCGTTGCTGGTACATAACCACTCCTATTGAAAGCTCAGTGTTCTAGCTCGGTTTTGAAAACACGCTCAAATAACATGTTTTCAAAACTGGGTTAAATCACTTGTCTAATTTCGTTTGCTGCTTTGGTTGGGATGTTGGCCTGACTCTGTGAATCAGGCCAATTCGATAGCTGGATAGCTAGAGACTTAATATCTTCAGCTATCCAATTCTTATATAGAAAGTTGATTAGTAAGGACGCTGGTAAGCTGTCTTCACTACTGTGTAGAACTCTTTCGCGTACTGACCTTGCTCACGAGGACCGAAGCTAGACTCTTTACGACCACCAAACGGTACGTGGTAGTCGGTGCCTGCTGTTGGTAGGTTCACCATCACACAACCTGTTTGCGCTTGTTGCTTGAACATTGCGCTAGTACGTAGGCTTTGAGTAATGATGCCGCCCGTTAGACCAAAGCGAGTATCGTTTGTTGTCGCGATAGCTTCTTCTAAGTCGGCTACACGAATCACGCTTGCCATTGGTGCAAACACTTCTTCTTGGTTCACTTCCCAATCGTTCTTAGTATTCAAGAACAGCGTTGGAGACATGTAGAAACCTTCGTGTTTCATGCTTAGGCGTTCGCCACCAAATGCTAGCTCACCGCCGCTTTGACGTGCTTTCTCAACCCAACCAAGGTTTGCTTCAAGTTGGTTACCATCGACAACAGGGCCCATGAATACGCCGTCTTCTAGTGCGTGACCCACTTTAAGCTCGCTCATACGTTTGATCAGTGCTTCAACGTATTGGTCGTGAATGCCATCCATAACCACTAGACGAGAAGATGCTGTACATTTTTGACCCGCGCCAGAGAACGAACCTGCGATAGTCGCATCAACAGCTGTTTGGATATCCGCATCATCAGCAACCACAAGTGCGTTCTTACTGCCCATTTCTAGTTGGCAACGAACGAAGTTTGGCGCTGTAGCCGCCGCAACCTTACGACCTGTATCAACAGAACCAGTAAAGCTCACACCATTCACTTCTTTAGAGTTGATCAGTGCATCACCTACTTCTGAACCACTACCTAGAACAAGGTTAAACGTGCCTGCTGGCATGCCTTGACGGTGGATGATTTCCGTTAATGCAACCGCACTTGCTGGTGTTAGGTTTGCTGGTTTCCAGATAACGCTGTTACCGAAAGCAAGCGCTGGAGCGATTTTCCAAGCAGCAGTCGCTGTCGGGAAGTTCCAAGGAGAGATGATGCCGATAACACCCACCGCTTCACGAGTCACTTCTACAGAAACGCCTGGGCGTACTGATTCTGCGTTGTCGCCAATTTGACGAAGCACTTCAGCCGCAAAGTACTGGAAGAACTGACCTGCACGGTAAATTTCGCCACGACCTTCAGCAAAAGGCTTACCTTCTTCACGAGAAAGCAACGTACCTAGCTCATCACAACGTGCAATCAGCTCGTCACCAATCGCTTGAAGTACTGCTTGCTTACGTTCAATCGGCGTTTTTTCCCACTCTGGTTGAGCGTGCTTCGCCGCTGAAATCGCCTGTTGAACTTGGTCAGCACTTGCTTGTGCGAAGTTACCGATGTTTTCAGAAATATCTGATGGGTTAATGTTCGCAACGGTGCTTACACCCGCTTGCCATTCGCCGCCAATGTAAAGTGCGTTTTCTGCTTGAACATTCTGTAATTGAGTCATCATTCTGTCCTTGTAACGGTTAGGTTGCGTTTGAGCCTGGCAACCATCTGATTAATGAATAAAACGTTAATTTATATAAGAAATAACGTTTAAATCTTGTATCTAAAACTAAACCAAGACGCTTGTATCAATAAAGATATTTACAGACTAATTTCTTTACAAACAAATAGCTTTAATCCGCAAATTGCCTCAGTTCACAGTATCTTTATTCAGGTTGAGAGGCTGATGCGTAAACCACGAACTCAACCAACATTTCTTCTCTTGCTAACCCTGCAACGACGACCGCAGCACGGTTTGGATAAGGTGCATTGAAGTATTCTCCGTATACGCTGTTGACCGTTTTTAGATATTCACGGTCTGTCACGTAAATCAGAACTTGCAGCACTGAATCCATAGATTCGCCTGCACACTCCAACGTATGAACAAGGTTGTTAAAAGTCTGACGCGTTTGCGCTTCGATACCGCCTTCTACTACTGCGCCAGTTTCATCAATTGGAATCTGCGCTGTGTATAGAGTGCCGTTATTAACGATTGCCCACTCTAGTGGTGCTTTTGAAGCGAAAAGCTCGGTTTTTACTGGGTGTTTTTTAGTTTGTGCGTTCACGATTCCATCCAACTTTGTAACAACTATGTTTCAAGATAGTTAAATACTGCACCTTGACGGCTGATAAATCTAACGGTAAATTTTGTGCATTTGATAAATAAAATCTATCACCTTTAAAAAAGTAAGGTATAGCAAGGCCTAGAGAAGGATTCCTGTCATGAGTATTAAGCTACAACAGTTAAAACATTTTGTTTTAGTGGTCGAAGAAGGCGGATTTAGAGCGGCATCTCACCGAGCAAATCGCTCGCAAGCGGCACTTTCAACATCGATAAAAGAACTAGAAAAAATTCTCGGCCAACCACTGTTTGAAACGGGCAACAAATCGACGCTGACACCTTTTGGCGAAATATGTTTACCGAAAATCATTCAATTCTTAAATGTTTACAAGGCATTAGATAACGACCTACGCGCAGCCGCGGCAGGCCAACAAGGGCGAGTTCGAATAGCGAGTGTCCCTTCAGTGGCCGCAAAACTAATCCCTAGTGTTTTAGGGGCTTTTTGCGAAAAGTACCCCAATGTTGAGGTCAGCTTAATTGACGATAATGCGGCAGGTGTGGAAGCGAGATTACTCTCTGGAGAGGTGGATGTAGCCCTCGGAAATAGCTCCCATTTAGAAGAAGAGAGTATCGACTTCACGCCTTTGCTCTCTGACCCTATTGGTGTGGTCTGCCTCAAAGATAACCCCATCGCCTCTCAACGAGAGGGAATAGAATGGCAAACTTTGTTAAAACAACCCTTCATTCGCAACGGTACTTGTACCCTACTTGACCCAACTCCGGCACGAATGCTCAGCGACCAGGCTCTTTATTCGGTAGAGAACATCACTTCGTTGTTTTCAGTGTTAGAGCTCGGGATAGGCGTGACCACACTACCTAAGCTGGCTTTCCCAACCAATGAAACCCGTTTGGTTTGGATTCCATTGATTGACCCGCCCTTACAGCGTCAGATCGGTATTTTCAGATTGGCTGACCGTACGATCTCGCCACAAGCACAAGCCTTTCATGACTTATGTATTCAATATCTAAGTTATGAAGACGAATAGAGGGACATGATTGAGTTTGTTTTCTTAAAAAGCGGTTGATAGAGCAACACATCAAGAAATTCCAGCTCTAATATCCAGAGTTTTGACCTTTCTATCTTGGGCTTAGTGCCCTAACCTTCAGATTTTTACCCTATCTTCAGCTCCTTACATCCATGTGAGGAGCTGAATTTCTTCCATCATATTCATCTTAAACGCCGACTTATCCGTTTCGGATCGCCTGAAAGGCGTTAAGAATGAAGTCACGACAAACTATTTTGAAAAATAATCACTTCTAGATAGAGAACGTCGTACAAATAAATAACTCAATGCACGACGGCTTTCATCGCTAACTAAACTTGCTTTATCCACTTGTAGAATCACACTCAACAATCAACTTATAAATGACGCTAAGTGTTTGAATATACGTAATTGATAAGATCGTAACTTGCCCAATTGGTAGCTAAAACTCTTTCACAAAAACGCCCATTTTCGCTAAAAATAAAGCATTAAAAATTCTCATGAATAAAGTTATTCAACTATTACTTTCATAAATGAAAAACATTCATTTCAAAAATGGAATTATTGATGTCGCTTTTTGTCGTTTTGATCACATAATTTTAGGCGTAGTTTATATTTTGTCGAAACGATAGCGAATTAGTTTTTATCGTTTAATTTCGTCAGGAGATATAAAGCCAGAAAGATTATTTCTTTGTTAACAAGTAAAGGTTTATTAACAAGTCAAATTGCTATTAACAAGTAAGTGCTAGTAACAAAACATATTCAAACTGTGTTTTATATTGACTTACACTGTTAAATATAGGGTTTTATTATGAGGATTAATGGAATAAGTAGCGACATCCTTGTTGCTGCTAAAAGAGTTATTCTCTGCCAAATAGTATTAGCCGTCGGTGTAGTTTTATATGAAGTGTTTTTTGGTAATAAAGTAGATATGGAGTCTTCAGCTTTGGGTGTCGTAATCGCGATGTTACCACCGCTGTTTGGTTTTATATATGCAAGCCTAAAGGTGCACAAGAATCCTAATTATAGTTTACGTGACTTAATGCAAATGAGTCGTGTCGTGAAAATAACCTATACGTTCTTAATGTTTATCTTGGCATTCCAGTTTTTTAAATTGGATAACCCAGTAATATTATACGCGTACATTTTCACAATGATTGGGTACTTCTTAACACCATTTATTACTGCCTCTACAAGATCGGAGTACGTGTAGTATGGATCAAGTCACTACCGCTCACGAATACATAGAGCATCACTTAACCTTCTTAACTACAGGTGATGGTTTCTGGGCGTTCAACATTGACTCAATGTTGGTATCTTGGATTACGGGTTTATTGTTTATTGGAGCTTTTCGATATGTAGTGACCAAGGGCACTAGCGGTGTTCCAGGTCGTTTTCAATGTTTTATCGAGCTTATCTTTGATTTCGTTAACAACCTAGTCAAAGAGATTTTTCAAGCGGAGGATAAATTAATAGGGCCACTGGCATTAACCACTTTTGTTTGGGTGTTGTTAATGAATGCAGTCGACCTATTACCAATTGATTTAATACCAGGGTTAACTCGTGTAATGGGTTTAGAACACTTTAGAGATCTACCGACAGCGGATGTAAATGTCCCAATGTCGATGGCACTCGGTGTGTTTATTCTACTGTTAACTTATACGTTAAAAAATAAAGGTTTGAAAGGCTTTATCAAAGAGCTCACTACTCAGCCATTTGATAACCCTCTTTTATATCCTGTTAACTTCGTTCTTGAATTAATAACATTAATTTCAAAGCCAATATCACTAGGCTTACGATTATTCGGAAATATGTATGCAGGCGAGATGATATTCATCCTTATCGCACTAATGCCTTGGTGGATGCAATGGGCACTTAGTGTTCCATGGGCCTTATTCCACATATTAATCGTATTCTTGCAAGCATTTATATTTATGGTACTGACCGTTGTTTATTTAGCAATGGCAACAGAAGAACACCATTAATTAATAACTAAAAATTAACTAACAAATTATTTATCGGAGATACAAATGGATATCGTAAGCGCAGTTTTATATGTAGCAGGTGCATTACTGATCGGTTTAGGTGCAGCGGGTGCAGCATCTGGTATTGGTAACTTAGCAGGTAAATACCTTGAAGGTGTTGCTCGTCAACCAGACCTTACTCCAATGCTTCGTACTCAATTCTTCATCATGATGGGCCTTGTAGATGCTGTACCGATGATCGGTGTTGGTATCGGTCTATACATCATCTTTGCCGTGGCTTAATTAAAAGCTTTGAAAAGATCGATTTGTAAATAATCAAGATTTAGTGAGGAAGGTATGAACTTAAATGCCAGCATGTTTGGTCAAGCAATCTCATTCGTGATTTTTGTTTGGCTATGCATGAAATATGTATGGCCCCCTCTCACCGCGATGTTAGACGAGCGCCAAAAAGAAATCGCTGATGGTTTACGCCACTCAGAGAATGCAGCGAAAGAGCTAGAACTAGCAAAATCAAATGGCGCACAACTCGTCGCAGATGCGAAAAAAAATGTGACCGAACTGATTGAGCAAGGCAAAAAACGCCGCAACGAAATCATCACCTTAGCTCACCAAGAAGGTGAGCAAGAAAAGGCACGCATCTTAGAACAAGGTAGAGCTGAGCTAGAAGGCGAACGTCAAAAGTTACGCCGTGAACTTCAGGCGGATATGGCAGATGCTGTTATTCAAAGTGCACAGAAATTGATTAGCAAAAACCTAGATTCTGAAACGAACCGAGCGTTAGTTGATCAAATGATAAGCGAACTCTAAACGGAGGCAATATGTCAGATTACACCAATATTGCTCATCCCTATGCTAAAGCATCGTTCGACTTTGCTTTAGGTGAAAACAAGTTACAAGAGTGGCACTCAATGCTGTCCATTCTTGTGACGGTAGCGGAAGAAGAAACGATCGCTAAACAGATTTCATCAGCAGAAGGTGTTCATACACAGCAATCTGAAGAACTGGTCAATCTCATCATTCACGTTTGCCAAGGACTCGTTGATGACCACGTCATTAATCTCATTAAAGTCTTGGCTGAGAATGGCCGTCTTGCAGTGATCAGAGACTTGTTTAACTTGTTCAGCGACCTAAAGGACGAACATGAACGTGTAATCCCTGTCACTGTCACCAGTTCAGAATTGCTTACACAAGATCAAGTTACATCACTCACTGCTGCACTTGAGAAGAAATTAGAACGTCAGGTTGAAATGGAACAGGTTATTGATGACTCGCTGGTTGGCGGGATCGTAATCAAGGCGGGCGAAACCGTCATCGATGGTTCTTTGAACACATCAATTAACCGATTAGCCCATCAACTTCACGCGAGATAGGTAACAATTATGCAATTAAATTCAAATGAAATCAGCGATCTAATCAAAGATCGCATCTCGAAATTTAATGTGAGCACCGAAGCTCGCAACGAAGGCACTATAGTCTCGGTTCGTGACGGCATCATTACCATTAACGGCCTTGCGGATGTCATGCAGGGTGAGATGATCGAGCTTCCAGGTTGCAAATACGCTCTTGCTCTTAACCTTGACACGCACTCAGTCGGTGCCGTGGTTATGGGTCCCTACACTGACCTTTCTGAAGGTATGAAAGTGAAAGGGACAGGTCGTATCTTAGAAGTACCTGTCGGTAATGGACTTCTTGGCCGTGTAGTGAACACATTAGGCGAGCCAATCGATGGCAAAGGCCCAGTGAGTTGTGACCGACTCGACCCAGTTGAAGTAATTGCACCCGGCGTAATCGAGCGTAAGTCCGTCGATCAGCCAATTCAGACAGGCTATAAAGCCGTTGACACCATGGTGCCTATCGGTCGAGGTCAACGCGAACTTATCATCGGTGACCGTCAGACAGGTAAAACGGCGCTAGCCATCGATGCAATCATCAATCAAAAAGATTCTGGCATCAAATGTGTGTACGTGGCGATTGGCCAGAAAGCTTCAACCATCGCTAACGTGGTTCGTAAACTGGAAGACCACGATGCGCTTAAAAATACCATAGTTGTTGTAGCATCAGCATCAGAATCAGCCGCGCTTCAATACCTAGCACCTTATGCAGGTTGCACCATGGGCGAATACTTCCGTGACCGCGGTGAAGATGCACTGATCATCTATGATGACCTATCAAAACAAGCCGTCGCTTACCGTCAAATCTCATTGCTACTGAAACGCCCACCGGGTCGTGAAGCCTTCCCTGGCGACGTATTCTACCTCCACTCACGCCTACTAGAACGTGCAGCACGAGTGAATGCGGAATATGTAGAGAAGTTTACGAACGGTGAAGTAAAAGGCCAAACAGGCTCACTGACGGCGCTTCCTATCATTGAAACTCAAGCGGGTGACGTATCTGCGTTTGTACCAACCAACGTAATCTCAATT
Source organism: Vibrio sp. FF145 (assembly GCF_041439075.1). Taxonomy (NCBI): domain Bacteria; kingdom Pseudomonadati; phylum Pseudomonadota; class Gammaproteobacteria; order Vibrionales; family Vibrionaceae; genus Vibrio; species Vibrio sp. FF145. The sequence continues at coordinate 67,447 of NZ_JBGONH010000002.1, read as the reverse complement.
ACTGATGGTCAGGTTTTCCTACAAACCCAACTGTTTAACTCAGGCCTACGCCCTGCTGTTGACCCAGGTATCTCGGTATCTCGTGTGGGTGGCGCAGCGCAGTGCAAGATCATCAAGAAGCTGTCTGGTGGTATCCGTACATCATTAGCTCAATACCGCGAATTAGCCGCATTTGCTCAGTTCTCTTCTGACTTAGATGACATGACGCGTAAGCAGCTTGACCATGGTGAGCGTGTAACCGAACTGATGAAGCAAAAGCAATACTCGCCGATGTCTGTCGCTGAGCAAGCAACGGTTATCTATGCAGCAGAAAAAGGCTATTTGGCTGACGTAGAGTTGAACAAAATTGCACGTTTTGAAGAAGAATTGATTGCTTACGCAAAAGGTCAAAACCCAGAGTTGTTCGACACCATCAACGCTAATGGTGACTACAACGATGAAATTGATGGCGCTCTTGCAAAGCTTCTCGGTGACTTTGTAGCGTTGAAAGCTTGGTAAACGCTCCGGTTTGTTGGCTGGAAATCAAAACAAATTAGGAGCAGATAATGGCAAATACTAAAGAAATTCGCACCAAGATAGGCAGTGTTAGTAACACTCAGAAAATCACCAGTGCAATGGAGATGGTTGCGGCAAGTAAGATGCGTAAGGTTCAAGACAATATGACGCTAACACGTCCATATGCGGAGAACATGCGCAAAGTTATCTCTCATGTCGCATCAGGGTCGCTGGAATACCAGCATCCCTACCTTCAACAGCGTGAACCAAAACGCGTTGCTTACATCATTATTTCGTCCGACCGGGGCTTATGTGGTGGCTTGAACTCGAACTTGTTCAAGAAAGTGTTAGAAGAAATGGAGCAATGGCGCACCAAAGGAGTCGAGGTAGAAACAACCTTAGTGGGATCTAAGGCTATCTCGTTCTTCCAACGCAGCGGCAATGTTATCGCGCAAACGTCAGGCCTTGGTGACGCGCCTAAATTAGAAGACATTTTAGGTACGGTTAACGCGATGCTAGGGCATTACGACGACGAAAAAATCGACAGCTTGTATCTCGTTTATAACCAGTTCATCAACACCATGGTTCAAGAACCAACGACCTTGCAGTTGCTGCCACACCCTTCAGATTCTGAGGCCGATGGAGGCGCGAAAAAAGCACGTCGTTGGGACTACATCTATGAACAAGCACCAAGAGACATCCTCTCTGAGCTGTTACATCGATACATTGAATCGCAAGTGTATCAAGGCATCGTAGAGAGCATTGCCTGTGAGCAAGCAGCCCGAATGGTGGCCATGAAAGCGGCGACCGATAACGCAGGCCAACTCATCGATGATTTGCAGTTGGTATACAACAAAGCGCGACAGGCTGCCATCACCCAAGAACTGAGTGAAATAGTCTCAGGTGCTCAAGCTGTCTAAAGGCAGAAAAGAGCGGGTTAAGAATAGAATTTGAGGATTTAGAGATGAGTGTTGGAAAAATAGTTAAAGTTATCGGCGCGGTGGTAGACGTCGAGTTCAGCGGCGGCAACAGCCCACGCGTTTATGATGCATTGAAAGTGACTAGCGAGGAAGCAAGCTCGCTCGTATTGGAAGTTCAGCAACAACTGGGTGGCAGTATCGTTCGTTGTATAGCAATGGGTACGTCAGATGGCTTGCGCCGCGGCCTAACTGTTGAAAACACCGGTTCTCCAATCACCGTTCCTGTGGGCGTAGAAACTTTAGGCCGTATCATGAACGTTCTAGGTCAGCCCATCGATGAATGCGGTGAAATCGGTCAAAAAGAAAGCTACGAAATTCACCGTGAAGCACCCTCTTATGAAGAACAAGCAAACAGCACTGAACTTCTTGAGACCGGCGTTAAGGTTATCGACCTTATTTGTCCGTTCGCAAAGGGCGGTAAAATCGGTCTGTTCGGTGGTGCTGGCGTAGGTAAAACCGTCAACATGATGGAGCTTATCAACAACATCGCAAAAGCCCACTCAGGTCTCTCTGTATTTACTGGTGTTGGTGAGCGTACTCGTGAAGGTAACGACTTCTACTACGAGATGAAAGAAGCGGGTGTACTAGACAAAGTAGCCATGGTTTACGGCCAAATGAACGAGCCACCGGGAAACCGTCTACGTGTTGCACTTACAGGCCTGACTATGGCTGAGCGCTTCCGTGATGAAGGTCGTGACGTACTGTTGTTCATTGATAACATTTACCGTTACACGCTTGCGGGGACTGAGGTGTCAGCACTGTTAGGTCGTATGCCTTCAGCAGTAGGTTACCAACCAACACTCGCTGAAGAGATGGGTGTGCTTCAAGAGCGTATCACTTCGACTAGACAAGGCTCTATCACGTCTATCCAAGCGGTATACGTACCTGCGGATGACTTGACCGATCCATCGCCAGCAACAACCTTTGCTCACTTAGATGCGACCGTTGTACTGTCTCGTAATATCGCTGCATTAGGCCTCTACCCTGCAATCGACCCATTGGATTCAACATCTCGCCAATTGGACCCGCTTGTGGTTGGTCAAGAGCACTACGACATTGCACAAAAAGTCCAAACAACGCTGCAACGCTACAAAGAGCTAAAAGACATCATCGCGATTCTTGGTATGGATGAGCTGTCTACGGAAGACAAACAGACCGTATCTCGCGCTCGTAAGATTGAACGTTTCTTAACTCAGCCTTACCACGTAGCCGAAGTGTTTACTGGTCAGAAAGGTGTATTTGTACCGCTAAGCGAAACACTAAGAGGCTTTAAAGGCCTGTTAGGCGGCGAATATGACGATATCCCAGAGCAAGCATTCTTGTACTGTGGTTCTATCGACGAAGTGCTTAACAAAGCAAAATCACTCTAAGAGGCAGGTGCACCATGGCTATCGGAATTACAGATAATACATTTCAACTTAATATTGTAAGTGCGGAAGGTACGCTGTTTTCAGGTCCAGCGTATGCCTTAGCCGTTTCTGGCGCTGATGGTGAGCTGGGGATCCGCCCCGGTCACTCCCCGCTTCTCAGTAAAATAAAGCCAGGCGTAACAGTGTTTGTCACAGATCCTAAATCAGAGGGGCAAGTGCTGTATGTTTCTGGCGGGATGCTAGAAGTTCAGCCGGATGTGGTAACGGTGTTAGCCGATACTGCCTTGCACGGCCAAGATATTGACCGCGCTCGCGCAGAAGAAGCGAAATATGCAGCCCTAGAGAATATCAATAAGGGCAATGTAGACATCAACTTTGCACAAGCTCAGCTTGAACTCGCAAAAGCCGTTGCTCAGCTTCGCGCATCAGAACTGACGTCTTCTCGCACTCGACACTGAGAATAAGCGTTATTGGCCGTTAGCTGTGCTAACAAACAAATACAAAAAAGGCTCACTAACTAGTGAGCCTTTTGATATCTGCGTAACGTAAAACCTAGGTCTAACGTTGCTTGATGTTCAAACGAATAGTTTTAAAAGATTCGTTTTAGAAAAGCAGTTTAGAGCAGTCGTTTAGAACTGTAGTTTAAAAGAATTCAATCGAGTTACGGCCGCTTTTGTCGTCACGTGTTGGCTTTGGCGTATCCGCTTTCTTTTTCGGATTTTTTTCTTTCTTCTCTTTTTTCTCTTTCTTTGGTTCAGCCGTTGCGCTTAGCATTTCTGCTTTGCTTTTCTTAGATTCTTTCTTCTTAGAATCCTTTTTAGACTGACCTTTCTTCGCCTTGTTCTCTTTTTTAGGCGCTTCTTTCTTTTTCGGCTGTTCTGATTCTTCTTGTACTGGCTGATCACACACCACTACATAGTACTCTTGGTTGAATTCAAAGAAGTCGCCATCGTACATTTTACGACGTTTACGAGTTTCTAATTCACCATTAACCGCTACATAACCTTCAGAAATGATGTGTTTAGCTTCACCGCCACCACTCACTAAGTTAGCAATTTTAAACACTTTGTAGAGTTCGATGGGCTGAGACGATACATCAATACCAATTGCTTCAATCTCAATCTCTTCGCCTTCTTCGCCCAGCTCTTGACCTTCGTAGTCAGCGTCTTCGTAATGTTCTTGGTCCATGGTGACCTCTACCTAAATATGTACTTCTGAAATATTGGGCGCAGTGTAATCTTAAAACAACTAAATGACCATGTTGAATTCACCGAGCACTCTTTTGTTCTCGTTACGCACCCACTTTATACCGCACCACCAACATTCGAAAGGCTGACAAGTTGCTTGGTGTATTCATGCTGGGGATTGCCGAATAAGGTTTCTGTGTCACCCTTCTCTATTACCTCGCCCGCTTTCATGACGATGGTGTAATGACACAAGGATTTCACGACATTCAGATCATGACTGATAAAGAGATAAGTCAGACCATACTTTTCTTGAAGTGACTTCAGCAAATCCAGCACCTGCGCTTGAACGGTTCTGTCTAACGAAGACGTAGGTTCATCTAGCAAGATAAACTCTGGCTTCAGAATCAAAGCACGAGCAATCGCGATACGCTGCCTTTGGCCGCCAGAGAACTCATTTGGGTAACGGTGACGAGTTTCTGGGTCTAGGTCGACCTCTTTCATTACGTCGCAGATGCGTTGGTCAAGCTCGTTCTCATCCAATTGTTGATGCACTAACAAACCCTCGCCAATCACTTGAGCGACTGACATTCTTGGATTCAACGCCGAGAATGGGTCTTGAAAGACCACTTGCATACGGCTTCGAAACGGTAGCATCTGTTGACGGTTTAAGCCTTGAATTTGTTCGTCAGCGTAGGTAATTGAACCTTCACTCTCCACCAACTTCAATATCGCCATACCAGTTGTTGATTTACCAGAGCCACTCTCTCCAACTAGACCGATTGAGTGCCCTTTCTTCAAAGTGAACTCCATATCGGTCACAGCTTTGACATGAGAAATGGTTCGCTTGAATAAACCGCCCGTAATCGGGAACCAAACACGAAGTTGATTAACATCGAGCAGAGGTTCACTTTCCGGAGAAACTGGAACGGGCAAACCTTTCGGGTCAGAGTTGATAAGCTTTTGCGTATAAGGGTGAGCTGGTGCATTAAACAGGGTATGGCAGTCATTACTTTCAACCAAGCGACCATCTTTCATTACCGCCACTCTGTCGGCAATTTTACGAACGATACTCAAATCGTGTGTGATAAAGAGCATCGCCATACCCAGCTCTTGTTGCAGATCTTTTAACAGGTCGAGAATCTGCGCTTGTACTGATACATCCAACGCAGTCGTCGGCTCGTCAGCGATAAGCAGCTCTGGCTCGTTGATCAGTGCCATCGCAATCATCACACGCTGACGCTCTCCACCAGATAGCTCGTGAGGATAGGCTGAAATCTTTTGCTCTGGGTAACGAATACCCACCTTTGAAAGCCACTCTATCGCCAAGGCTTGCGCTTTATTGGTTCGCATTCCTCGGTGAATAGAAAGAGTTTCAACCAGCTGCTTACCGACTCTATGAAGTGGGTTCAACGACACCATAGGCTCTTGGAAGATCATGCCGATGCGACCACCACGAATCCCTCGCAATTGCCTTTCAGAACAACTCAGAATATCGGTGCCAGAGAAGTTAATCTTACCGTTTAAGTAGTGCGATGAACCTTTAGGTAACAGCTTTAAAATCGAGTTAGCCGTGACCGATTTACCGGAGCCACTCTCGCCCACCAGCGCGAGTGTCTCACCTTTGTATATCTCCAACGAGACGTCTTGCGTCACTTGTTCTATCGAGTCTTTACGCCCAAACCCGACAGACAATTTATCTATGGTCAGAACTGGAGATGCATTCGAAGCCTCTGCTGTTGACCCTGAAGCAGGAACTGTATTTGAAGTCATAACCTATCCTTACTTCTGTTGATGTGGGTCGAAAGCATCACGCACCGCTTCACCAACGAAGACAAGTAACGTCAACATCAATGAAAGTACGACGAAAGCAGAAATGCCAAGCCAAGGCGCTTGCAAGTTAGCTTTACCTTGCGCCAATAGCTCACCTAATGAAGGCGAACCCGCAGGCAAACCAAAGCCTAAGAAATCTAACGACGTTAATGTGGTGACCGAGCCTGAAAGGATAAACGGCATCATGGTTAACGAAGCCACCATCGCGTTGGGTAGCATGTGGCGAAGCATAATGCGTTTGTCGTCAACGCCCATGGCTTGCGCGGCTCTTACATAATCAAAGTTTCGACAACGTAGGAATTCAGCTCGCACAATCCCAACCAAACTCATCCAACTGAACAACACCATAATCCCGAGCAACCACCAGAAGTTCGGCTCGATAAAACTCGATAGAATGATCAACAAGAACAGGGTCGGCATGCCCGACCAAACTTCAATGAAGCGCTGACCAAACAGATCCACCCAACCACCGTAGTAACCTTGGGTCGCCCCAACAACCACACCAATCACGCTCGATACAATCGTCAGAATAAAGCCAAATAAGACAGAAATACGGAACCCATAAATGATGCGAGCTAATACATCTCGCCCTTTATCATCGGTTCCTAACCAGTTCACCGAGTCAGGCTCCGACGGCACCGCGCCCGAAATATCGAAGTTTATTGTGTCGTAGCTAAACGGAATGATGGGCCACACGATGTAACCGCTGTCTTCAATGAGTTCGATAACATAAGGGTCTTTATAATCCGCTTCGGTTTCAAACTCGCCGCCAAATTCGGTTTCGGAATACTCATTGATAACCGGCACAAACCACTGATTATCATAAGAAACCAGGAGTGGCTTATCGTTGGCGATGATCTCAGCGAACAGGCTCAATCCAAACAAAATGGTAAATATCCAAAGGGAGATAAAACCACGCTTGTTTGCTTTAAAACGTAACCAACGAGCTTCAGCTAAAGGGTTGTTAAACATTTATTATCAATACCTTTTTATTCATTCGCCATTAACGCGCTTCAAAATCAATTCGAGGATCAACCCAGGTATACGTCAGGTCGGAGATAATGCTCAGCACCAAGCCAAGCAAGGTCATGATATAGAGAGAGCTGAACACCACTGGGTAATCTCGCTGAATGGTCGACTCAAAGCCAAGCAGACCGATGCCTTCTAGTGAAAACATCACTTCAATCAACATAGAACCCGTGAAGAAAATACTAATAAATGCACTCGGGAAACCGGCAATAATGATCAACATCGCGTTACGGAAAACGTGCTTGTAAAGAATGCTGCTCTCGTCCAAACCTTTCGCTCGCGCCGTCACCACATATTGCTTATTGATTTCATCAAGGAAGGAGTTTTTGGTCAGCATGCTGAGTGTTGCAAAGCCACCGATAACCATTGCAAAAATAGGCAAAGCCAAATGCCAGAAGTAATCACCGATTTGCTGATACCAGTTGAGTTGGTCGAAGTTACTCGACACGAGCCCACGCAATGGGAACCAACTGAAGTAGTTACCACTCGCGAACAAAATAATCAGGATAATCGCAAACAAGAAGCCCGGTACGGCATAGCCAACAATCACCACCGCACTCGACCAAATATCAAACCGAGATCCGTGATGTATCGCCTTCATAATGCCTAAGGGTATCGAAATCACATAAATGATTAACGTACTCCATAGCCCTAAGGAAATGGATACAGGTAAACGCTCGATGATGAGATCAATAACGTTGCCGCCTTTAAACAGGCTTTCACCGAAGTTAAAGGTCGCGTAGTTTTTCAACATGTCGAAGTAGCGAACGTGAATCGGTTTATCAAAACCAAACTGCTTTTTGATCTCTTCAACCACTTCAGGATCAAGCCCGCGCGAGCCTTTATAGCCACTGGCAGACGCTTGGTCACTTTCGCTTAAATCAACTTCTTGTCCACCACCAGAAAAGCGCTCCATGATTCCAGAGTTATGCCCCTCTAACTGAGCAACGGCTTGTTCTACCGGACCACCCGGGGCGATCTGAATAATGAAAAAGTTGATGGTGATGATCGCCCACAACGTGGGGATCACCAACAGTAAACGCCGAAATATATACGCGGCCATGCTAACTAACTCCTAGCGACGTTTTTCAGGAAGCAATGCCGCCTTCTCTTCTGAAATCCACCATGTATCGATACCTAAATCGTATTTAGGCAATACATCTGGACGCTCAAACTTGTCCCACATCGCGACGCGGTACTCGCCAACGTGCCATTGCGGGATGTTGTAGAAATTCCACTGCAATACACGGTCAAGTGAACGACCTAGTGTAAGAAGCTTTTCAGGATGCTGTTGGTTACGCGCAATTTCTTCTGTTAACGCGTCAACCACCGGATCCATTACACCTGCAGTATTGTAAGTAGAATCAATGTAGTTAGAGTTCCAAACGATCATTAAGTTCGGGCTAGGATAAGGGTTTGCCGAAAATGACGAAGAGACCATATCGAAGTCACGATCACGAAGACGCTTGATGTACTGAGTAGTATCGATGGTACGGATCTTCATCTCGATCCCCATACGTTTCAGGTTCTTTTGAACAGGTGTTGCGATACGTTCTGTGGTTGGGCTGTAAATCAACAACTCAAATGACATCGGCTTGCCAGTCTTTTCGTTGGTCATTACTTTGTCTTTCAATACCCAGCCCGCTTCTTTCAGCAATTTGAACGCAGTACGCATTTGGCTACGAATACGGCCGCTGCCATCGGTGACTGATGGCTGGAATTCTTCGGTGAAAACTCTTGGCGGGATTTGATCTTTGTACTGAGACAGCAATTCAACTTCAGCTGCGCTTGGTAAGCCTTTCGCTTCATAGTCGGTGTTTTGGAAGTAACTACGAGTACGTTTGTACTGACCATAAAACATGTTCTTGTTCATCCACTCAAAGTCCATCGCGTAGGTTAACGCTTCTCGAACTTTAGGATCTGAGAACACAGGAGATTGAATATTGAAGACAAAACCTTGAGTCGTCTCTGGCTTCTCATGGTTGATCTCTTCTTTAATGATGTAGCCTTTATCGAAGTTCGCCCCCGTGTAAGAGTTTGCCCAGAACTTAGCCGAGTTCTCAGTTCGAAGATCGAACTCCCCTGCTTTGAAGGCTTCCAGCATTACGGTGTCATCGCGATAGTAATCGTACTGCACTTGCTTGAAGTTATTGCGACCAACGTTAACGGGTAGATCCGCAGCCCAGTAATTTTCATCTAAACCGTAGGTAACGCTTTGACCAGATTTGTAGCTAATGATCTTATAGGGACCACTGCCTACTGGTGGCTCACTTAGAGGTTCAGACAGCTTTCTGTCTTTCCAGAAATGTTTCGGTAGTACACGAGTGCTTTGCGCAAAGCTAAACAGCTTCTCGCGGTTTGGCTTGTTCATCTCAATACGAACAACCGAATCAGAGACAGCCGTTACTGACTCGATTTCTTTGTAATACACGCGATATTGAGGCACACCTTCTTTCGAAAACTTGTCAAAGGTGAAAGCAACATCATGCGCAGTGATAGGTTTACCGTCTTGGAATTTAGCATTTGGGTTGATGTCGATTTCCATCCAAGTGAAATCACTGGCGTAGCGAACCTTTGAAGCGATCAATGGATAATACGCATCAATCTCGTCGCTCGGAGAAAACATCAAGGTATCGTAAATCTCACCCGTATAGCTGGCAGCAACGCCGCGAGAACCGAATCGATTAAAACTATCGTAGGTACCAATGCTGCCATAGGTTACTTTGCCTTGCTTTGGCGCATTCGGATTAACGTAATCGAAATGGGTGAAGTCGACAGGATATTTTGCTTCACCAAAACCAACCAGTTGAGTGGTTTCAATAACGGTAACAGCGGGAGTTGATTCGGTATCAGAGGCGTGTGTAACGGAGGGATATAGAGCAATTAGCGACAGCATGACTGCACATGACTTCAAATTAGACCTGAAAAACTGAGTGCGCTGCGAGGCTTTGCTTCGGAAATCTGTTCCCATTTGACTCTCCCTTCAAATGTTATGAATTCGATATTCAACTTGATTAACCGGCTTTGAATGCACACCGTTAAAACAAGTATAGGTTCAAATCTAACATCATGTAATAACTAATAAAACCATCAGCACTCCATCTCTGACGGTTTATTTACAATTAACTCGTCACCGCTCGAAGTTATTGGATGCAGTTGGCGCTGATTGCTTTGATTCCTTTAATTAGCTTGGTGGCGCTGGAAAGAACGGGGGAAGGAGATTGCTCTAGCGAGAATGACATAAGCCTCCACGGTTTAGATTCCCTTTGATTCGCTTTGAAAGTGAAATTTAGGTTCTAAATAATCAACAAACTATACTTTACTGGAGTATCCTTGCTGCTTAGGTCTAAATGGAATGACACTTTGAACAAACCAAACCACATAACATTTGCAACGTTCAACCTGCTGAACTATCTCGAACCGCCGAATGCGTATTATGATTTTGAGAACATCTACAGCTTCGAAGAATGGCAGAAGAAGCAACATTGGATGGCTGAAGCGATTCGTTCATTAGATTGTGATGTGATTGGCTTTCAAGAGATATTTAGCCCGAAGTCTTTAGAGCAATTGATGAACAAGCTAGGTTATCCATACTTTGCTGTGGTCGATAGCGCACACGTTGAAGATGATTACCTATACACCTCACCTGTCGTTGGTATCGCATCCCGCTACCCGATTGAAAACGTGCAGCCTGTTACGCCTGATTCAGAGCTACTTTCAGCCTTCAACCTTGGCGACAAATTCTCATTCAACCGAACACCTGTTCACGCCACCATTACGTTACCCCATTTAGGTTCAACCGACTGTTATGTTGTGCATTTCAAATCGCAACGTCCGACGGAACCAAGAATTGAATCTATCGATGTGGATAACGCTCAGCAAGGTGAAAAACCACAAAGTGACACGCTCACTCGCTTCCACCAAGAACAACTTGGCTCTTGGTTATCTAGCGTTCAGCGCGGCCTTGAAGCTCAGATGCTGCATCAATACATCACCAATCATCGTTACCAAACCGATCAGCCTGTTGTGTTAATGGGTGACTTTAATAAGCCTCTATTCAACGACGAGTTTAAAGGGCTATTAAGTTATTCAATAAACAGAGACGAAAACAGCAAGCATTGGCTTTCCCACTTCCGGTTAAAAGACAGCTGGGATATTTATCATCAATTGCATGAACAAGATTTGCTCGAACAACGCAAACCAACGCACTACTACGGTGCGTCTGGATCTGTACTGGACTACATTTTGATGTCCAATGAGTTCGATTGTCAGAACTCATCGAGCTTGATGGAGATCTCTCGCTACACAGTGCTCGACCATCACCTCATCAATCCCAGCTTTGAACACGACCAATTCAGTACTGACCATGCCATCGTTGCTGTCACCGCTCATATCCGTGAAGCCTAGCTATTCGATTACATCTTCAAGCGAGACTTACCTGAGTTGAACATGAAAAAAACCGCAGTCAAAAACTGCGGCCTTCCACTTTAGCCAAACGGGTTGAGCCAACCGACGCCCCATTTAGAAACCGATTTACCGTTTAGCAAAGTGTGAAACTTAGAATGTGTACATTGCGCCAAGATAGAATGAAGCCAATACGATATCTTTCTCTACCTTTTTTCGGTTCCAAGAGTTGCCCTCGTCAACTTCTACTGTAAATGCATCGGCTTCATAACCAAGTCTCAGGCTTAACTCAGATAGCTTTTCTGGGGTGTACTCAACGCCAAAACCAACTCGTACACCTGCACCTGAATCATCGAAATCAGAACTTGAAGGACGTGAACCGTCTGCATACTTCATATCGAGATCGATTGAAGATAAGCCAATTGTACCAAATGGGCGAACGCCATTATCAAACGTATAACCAAGGTTTGCAGCAATCGAAAAGACTTGAGGAGTCCATGTAAAGCCAGCGTTGCTTCTTAAAGGATATTTAGCAACCACATCACCATAATCCGTGTACTGAAGCTCAAGTGATACAATACGGTTAAACTTATAGCCAGCAATGATACGGTAAGCATTGTCTTCTGCTTCAAACGTCACTGGCTCTTTAATTGATGAAAATAGTCCACCATCATCGACGCCAGAAGTACCAATGGCACCACCTAGATACAAACCACTGTCCGCTGCCATTACATTGTTTGCTGCAAATGCTGACATCATTGCGATGCTTAGAATTAATTTATTGCCCATTACTACTTGACCTTACTTAATGCAAATCAAGATTGTTACGCCTTCCTGTGCTGCACAATCTTGTTAGAGTTACCCGACACCCCGTCGAATTCGCGAACATGATAGGCTCACAGAAAACAAAAAAATAAATAAAAATGTAATCACTTTATAACCCCAGACAACAGAATTAGTTAAAACACCATAAGAGCCTGAATAAAAAAGAAATAAAAAAACACCTAACGTTTGTTTGAACAATCTATTCCCTTCCAAATCATCCGGTTTTTAGGTTTTTCCACCTCGCACTTACGCAAGCTTACTTTCAAGAGTGGCGTGATTTTGCATAATCCACACGCTTTAGTAGCTTGCGACTTAACTCAATCTCAACCATTCAGAATAAGACGAATAGAAACACGATGAACCACACAATAGAGCTTAACGGCTTAATCATTGATACTGACTCTCGAACGATTACTAATGAACAGGGGAATAAAATTACTTTACGCCCTCACCTACTTTCGGTGCTCTGTTTACTAACAGAAAATCTAGGGGACCCCGTTTCTAGGGAAGATATTATTGATATGTGCTGGGAAGGGGAACTCACCTCTCCTCACATACTTGCTAACGTCATCTATAATCTGCGTAATGTTTTTACGCGCTTAAGAACACCAGACATTCAGATAACCACAATCACCAAGTTTGGCTACATTTTGTCGGTTGACCCCACTTAATTAAATTTAAGCGACACTACATTGTGTCAAAACTGTATGAGCAACAAGCCGTAGCGCACTCTTTATATCTCCATTGTGAACGTATTTATGCAATCAATGGCGTTGATTAAGATCACTAAAAAACGCCCCATCGAAACGTTTCGATGATCGTTATCACACTCTAGGAAAGTGAAGAGTGCAAATGATAAATCAGACACTATTATCACTATCGAAACGTTTCGATGGTTTTTCTTGAGTTGTTCTCAACCCATTAAACGTTATTTTTCGATAGGTCGTGATATGAAAAAAAGTACTCTAATTAATTCTGAACTCTCTTATTTAGTGGCGACTCTTGGCCACACAGATGAAATCACGATTTGTGACGCGGGCTTGCCGATTCCAGATCACGTAACTCGTATTGATCTTGCCTTAACTCATGGTGTTCCGAGCTTTCAGCAAACGGTAAAAACCATGCTGGATGAATCTCAGATTGAAGGCGTTGTGATTGCAGAAGAGTTTGCGAAAGTAAGCCCAGACCATCACGCTGCACTGATTGATTTAGTTAAGACAGAAGAAGCGCGTTGCGGCAAATCGCTTTCGATTACTTACATCACTCATGAAGAATTCAAAGAGCGAACGCATGACAGCCGCGCGGTTATTCGCACTGGCGAATGCACGCCATACGCAAATGTTATTTTCCAAGCTGGCGTAACGTTTTAGCTCAAGCTCAGCGTTTGAACCTAAGCGCAACGACAGCTCAGTGTCATCACTGAACCAAAACAATCAAATACAACTGGCCCCGAGTAAAGGAACCGACATGACTCAAGCCATTTTAGAACTTAGCTCAATTGAGAAAGCCTTCCCAGGTGTTAAAGCATTAGATAAGGCGAGCCTCAACGTTTACCCAGGGCGCGTAATGGCGTTAATGGGGGAAAACGGTGCAGGTAAATCAACGTTGATGAAAGTGCTTACCGGCATTTACCACTTGGACGGCGGCACTATCGCATACCAAGGTAAACCCGCAGCATTTAAAGGACCACGTGATTCACAACAAGCCGGCATTAGCATCATTCACCAAGAGTTGAACCTAATTCCTGAGCTAACCATCGCCGAGAACATCTTCTTAGGTCGTGAAATCACAGGCACCATGGGACGTATCTTGTGGAACGAAATGTACCAAGAAGCGGACAAGCTACTTAAACGCCTTAACGTAAAACACAGTTCAAAAACTCCTTTAGGTCAGCTAAGCCTTGGTGAGCAGCAAATGGTAGAGATAGCGAAAGCCCTATCGTTTGAATCTAAGGTCATCATCATGGATGAGCCAACGGATGCACTAACCGATACCGAAACTGAGTCTCTATTTAAAGTAATTAACGAACTACGTGATGAAGGCTGTGGCATTGTTTACATCTCTCACCGTTTGAAAGAGATCTTTGAGATTTGTGATGACATCACCGTGCTTCGTGACGGTAAGTTCATTGGACAATGTGAAGTAAAAGACACCGACGAAGATGGCCTAATCGAGATGATGGTTGGCCGTAAACTGGACGAGCAATATCCACGTATCGGACAGAGCCACGGTGAAACCTGCCTTGAAGTGATTGGCCTGACAGGTTCTGGTGTTCATGACGTGAGCTTTACTCTAAAGCGCGGCGAGATTCTTGGTGTATCTGGCCTAATGGGTGCAGGTCGTACCGAACTGATGAAAGTGATTTACGGTGCCCTTCCAAGTGAACGCGGCGTCATCAACCTAGAAAACAAAACCATCAACCCGGTAAGCCCGAAAGATGGCTTGGCGAATGGCATTGCTTACATCTCTGAAGACCGTAAAGGCGATGGCTTAGTTCTAGGGCTTTCAGTGAAAGAGAATATGTCTTTATGTTCACTTGACCTACTGACAAAGAGCGGTCAAATCCAACATAAAGACGAAGTGATCGCCGTGGATGACTTCATCAAGCTCTTCAACATCAAAACCCCGACTCGCGAGCAAATCATTGGCAACCTTTCTGGTGGTAACCAACAGAAAGTGGCTATCGCTAAAGGCTTGATGACAAAACCAAAAGTATTGATTCTCGATGAGCCAACGCGTGGTGTCGATGTCGGTGCTAAGAAAGAGATTTACCAACTCATTAATAAATTTAAAGCCGACGGCATGAGCATTATTTTGGTCTCATCTGAAATGCCAGAAGTGTTAGGAATGAGTGACCGCATCATGGTGATGCATGAAGGCCGTGTAAGCGGTGAATTTGATGCTAAAGAAGCAAACCAAGAATTATTACTGGCGTGTGCGGTCGGTAAAAAGATCAACGAGGACGCAGCATGAGTACTAAAACCATGAGCAAAACAACTGAAACTGAAGCGCCAAAGAAAAAACCATTAATCAGCAAAGAGTGGCTGATTGATCAAAAGTCATTGATTGCTTTGATCTTCCTGATTGTTGTCGTTTCTTTCCTAAACCCAAACTTTTTTACTGTCGACAACATTCTGAATATCCTGCGTCAAACCTCAGTTAACGCGATTATCGCAGTCGGTATGACACTGGTTATTTTAACCGCGGGTATCGACTTGAGTGTCGGCTCTGTACTTGCGCTTTGTGGTGCATTCGCAGCCAGCATGATTGGCATGGAAATCCCTGTGATGATCGCAGTGCCAACCGCTCTAGTAGCTGGTGCAGCATTAGGTGCTATTAGTGGTGTGATTATCGCTAAGGGTAAAGTCCAAGCCTTCATCGCAACGCTTGTAACCATGACACTACTTCGCGGCGTAACCATGGTTTACACCGACGGTCGCCCTATCTCAACAGGCTTTACAGACACAGCAGACGCATTCGCTTGGTTCGGTACAGGCTACGCAATGGGCATCCCAGTTCCAGTATGGATCATGGTCGTGGTGTTCGCAGCAGTATGGTACCTATTAAACCACACACGCTTTGGTCGTTACGTTTACGCACTGGGTGGCAACGAATCAGCAACTCGCCTATCAGGCATCGACGTAGACAAAGTGAAAATCGGCGTTTACGCAATCTGTGGCCTGCTAGCTGCAGTGGCTGGCATCATCGTGGCATCGCGTTTGTCATCTGCTCAACCTACCGCAGGTATGGGTTATGAATTAGACGCCATCGCAGCCGTGGTTCTTGGCGGCACAAGCTTAGCGGGCGGTCGTGGTCGCATTATGGGTACATTGATAGGTGCACTGATTATCGGCTTCCTAAACAACGCCCTAAACCTATTAGACGTATCTTCTTACTACCAGATGATTGCAAAAGCAGTGGTTATTCTTCTGGCAGTATTGGTCGACAACAAAAACAAATAAGACTCTAGTTTGAGTCAATGCAACACCCTGCTTTATCTATAGAAAACCCATAGAAAAGCACCTTTAATTGAAATATCTATCAGTAACAAACCTATAAACATTAAATCTATAAATAATGTAACAACGAGCTAGGGTTATCCAACCTAGCTCACCCTACATAAAGGACTTACACCATGAAAAAATTAGCGACTCTTATTTCTGCTGCCCTTCTTTCTACAACAGTATCTGTGTCTGCACAGGCGCAAGATACAATGGCAATCGTTCTGTCTACACTGAATAACCCATTCTTTGTAACCATGAAAGATGGCGCAGAAGCGAAAGCAGAAGAGCTAGGCTACAAGCTTATCGTTCTTGATTCTCAAAACGATCCAAGCAAAGAGCTTTCGAACATTGAAGATCTAACCATTCGTGGTGTTAAGGCAATCCTGATTAACCCAACGGATTCAGACGCTGTGTCTAATGCGATTCGTATTGCTAACCGTTCAAACATCCCAGTACTGACACTAGACCGTGGTGCAAGCCGTGGTGACGTAGTGAGCCACATTGCTTCTGATAACGTAATTGGCGGTGAAATGGCGGGTCACTACATCATGGAAAAAGTGGGCGAGAAAGCGAAAGTAATCCAACTTGAAGGTATCGCGGGTACATCGGCTGCTCGTGAACGTGGCGAAGGCTTCATGAACGCAGTAAACGGCAGCGACCTTGAGCTTCTTGCAAGCCAACCTGCTGATTTCGACCGTACTAAAGGTCTGAACGTAATGGAAAACTTGCTTGCTGCTAACCCAGATGTACAAGCGGTATTCGCTCAAAACGATGAAATGGCACTAGGTGCTCTTCGCGCCGTTCAAGCTTCAGGTAAAGAAGTGATGATCGTTGGCTTTGATGGCACTGAAGACGGTATCGCTGCTGTTAACCGCGGCCTACTAGGCGCAACGGTTGCACAACAGCCTGACCTAATCGGTTCTTTAGGTATTGAAATAGCAGACAAAGTACTGAAAGGCGAGACAGTAGACGAGTACGTACCAGTAGCTCTAAAAATCATCGCTAAGTAAGCTTGTTTGTTACTAAGTAATTCAGTTTAACGCTGAAATCTAATTAAGCAGGGAGTCCCCTATCTCCCTGCTCATTAGCTCACTAACTTGCTGACTTGCTGACTCAAGAAAAAACAAAAAAACCGACAGTGCATCGCTGTTTCTCATAAGCCGTCTAACAAGGCGAGCAATTTACGTAATGAGAAAGACCCATGCATTTTCAAATACGATATATCATAAGGCTCGTATCATGACTCAACTGATTGTTTTAGGTAGCGTTAACGCTGACCACGTACTGCAAGTTCCTTCTTTCCCTCGTCCGGGTGAAACCTTGATTGGCGGCAACTATCAGGTCATCCCTGGCGGCAAAGGCGCAAACCAAGCGGTAGCTGCAGCGCGATTAAACGCAGATATCGGCTTTATCGCCTGTGTCGGTGACGACCCATTCGGCATCAATATTCGTCAAGATTTTGCTAAAGATGGCATCAACATCGATGGTGTTATCGTTGCAGACAACACGCCGACAGGCATCGCGATGATCCAAGTATCAGCAACAGGTGAAAACAGCATTTGTCTTTCTGCTGAAGCCAACAACAAGCTGACTTGCGACCAAATCGAACCTCACCTAGAGAAGATTCGCGGCGCTAAATACCTGCTGACTCAGCTTGAAACGCCAATTGAAGGCATTGAATACGCAGCAAAAGTAGCAAAAGAGAGTGGCACTCAAGTGATTCTAAACCCGGCACCTGCTCGTCCATTATCGGATTCATTGCTTGCTTGCGTTGATGTGATTACACCCAACGAAACCGAAGCAGAAGTTTTGACAGGCATTACCGTTACTGACAGCGCATCCGCTCATCAGGCAGCTTTAGCTTTGCACGCAAAAGGCATCGAGACTGTGATGATCACACTTGGCGCGAAGGGCGTTTGGGTAAGTAAAAACGACAAAGGTGAGCTCATTGCAGGGTTTCGCGTTGAAGCGACAGACACAACCGCTGCTGGTGATACCTTCAACGGCGCATTGGTGACAGGCTTGCTTGAAGACATGCCACTTGAGCGCGCGATTAAGTTTGCTCATGCCGCTGCTGCTATTTCCGTAACTCGTTTTGGTGCTCAAACGTCGATTCCGAACCGTTCTGAAACCGATGCGTTTTTATCAGAGCAATTATCTGCCTAACTTTAGACCCATTTGAAGGCTTAACTCCTGAGCTAAACCGTAGTTAACGGATGTGAGCCTTCAAATTCGGTAACAACAAATAACAAGCATAAGCCCCTGTATTCAGGCAGAATATCGCGCAACGTGGCAAGTTACTCCCACAAGGATTTTTTATGGCAACAATGAAAGACGTCGCTCGGCTAGCAAAGGTTTCTACTTCAACCGTCAGCCATGTGATCAACAAGTCACGTTTTGTCAGTGAAGAGATCGCTGAGCGTGTTAACAGTGCGGCTAAAGAGCTCAACTACGCGCCGTCTGCATTGGCTCGCAGCTTGAAAATGAAGCAAACCAAAACCTTAGGCATGCTGGTTACTACCTCTACAAACCCATTCTTTGGCGAAGTAGTAAAAGGTGTTGAACGTCGTTGTTATGAGAAAGGCTACAACCTTATCTTGTGTAACACCGAAGGCGACAGCGACCGTATGAAGTCATCTATCGATACCTTGTTGCAAAAGAGAGTCGATGGCTTGATGTTGATGTGTTCAACCCTTGAAGGGCAGCATATTGACGTATTTGAACGCTACCCAGAACTACCTGTTGTGGTCATGGACTGGGGCCCAATGCTGTTCGCGAGTGATAAGATCCAAGACAACTCGCACCAAGGTGGCTACATGGCGACCAAGCATTTGATAGACAACGGCCACTCTCAGATTGGTTGTATCACCGGCCCACTTCACCGCAATCAAGCCTCTTCTCGTTATCAAGGCTTCAAGCAAGCGATGGAAGAAGCAAAGCTAGAGATCAACCCTAAGTGGATTGTTGAATCCAACTTCGAATGCGACGGCGGTTTTGACTCTTACCAAACACTAAAAACCCGAGGCGTAATGCCGTCAGCAATCTTCGTGAGTAATGACATGATGGCAATGGGTGTGATTCACGCTGCCGCACAAGATGGCACGTCGATTCCAAACGATCTTTCGATCATTGGCTACGATGACATCCACTTGTCAAAGTACATGACCCCAGCTTTGAGCACTATCCACCAGCCAAAGCACCGTTTAGGTAAAGCGGCGGTAGATACTCTCTTGAACCGACTCAAAACACCAGATGCGTATCCGCAAGTTGTTGAGTTAGAGCCAACGTTAGTTGAACGAAGCAGCGTCAAAGCGATTTAGGGCTCCTTTCTACAAATCTAAGCAACTGTTCTAAACAACAGATTGAAGAAACAGACCCAAACAACAAAGGGCAAGGTTAACTAACCTTGCCCTTTTCGATTCTATTGCGTTTCACTCATCTTCTTAGCGGCTCTTTGCTAAATAGGTGGCCAGTTTCTGATAACTGCGTTTAGGATTATGTCCAAAAACCACAAAAGCATACAACCAAATAACAAGAAGCATTGAAAACAAACCTGACTGGAAACCATCTAGGTACAACTCAGGTAGCAAGTCGACTACCTTTTGATAGTTCACAATTGAAATTGTTGTTTTACTGCTAATCAACTCATACGTTAAGCTTATTGGGCCCACGAAAGCCCAGACTAAAAACCACGACACGCCTGCGACAGGCACTAAACTCAGTAGCGGCTTAAGTTGCTTAACCGGGAAAATGAAATACAAAAGCATAATCAAATACAGAGCGGCTAAAAATAAGCTCCATGCGTGAACACTGACTTCAAAAATCCGATAACGCTCATCGACATACATGATTAACACTACCGCCCCCAATACACCAAGCGATAATAGTTTTCCCACATACCTCATTCTAGAAAACCTAATCAGTACATAACCAATCACAAGAAGAAAGCACGAAAGCCAAGCTAACACTTCTGGTTTGGTCTCAAAAAGACGAGGTGTTGCGGAATTAGACAAGATAAAGATCGCGTAGGTAGGAGCAATCATCAGAAACGCGATAAACACACGCACCAACATCCAAATCATATTTTTTATCATTACGCTCAAATCCACTCACTCGCATTATTTCAAAAATTACAGTTTTCAACTTGATGATAAAAAACCGGCAACAATCCGCTTCATCAAAAAACGCAAAAGTACTGAACAAAAAAACGACACACTCAACCTTGGAAGCATATCTAACATCCTGATTTCTATAGTGCGACCATGCGTTACGCTATTTATATCAATAACTCAGACTTTTGTTCACACTATTTATGCATAAGCTTGCGTTATTATCGCTAAATTTATAAATTAAGTTGCATGCACACACCAATCGGTCACGCTTCTCTTAATATGGATATCAAGTACCACCATTTTGCCAAAACTTCGTTCTTCTTTGCCATTTCTTTCTTTTTTTTCATGGCATTGCTCATTCCTTTGACACCTTCTCATTACCAAACGTTAACCGAAGACACATCAAGGTTAGTAGAAACGAGGTTAGAAGGGATTCAATCAAGGTTCGACCGTTTTTTATCTGAAATTACCCCAGATCAGCCTTGCGACACGATTGTTAGACAACTTCGACAAAACGTTTTTGAAGCTGATTGGGTGAAAGAAGCCGCGGTGTTCGACAAAGAGAACCGATTTTACTGTTCAACCACCGAGGGTGAAGTTTCATTTCGCCTATACAACACCATCAGGCAGCGACTCAATGACGCCCCGAATTTAACGACCTTATCGTACTCAAACTCGGCCATCACTCAAGTTCGATCAATCATGCTGATATTCTCGACTAAGGAAGGCTCAGGAGTGAGCCTGATGATTCCTCCGCACTTCATCTTTGAGCTTGTAGAAGCTAATTTGAATAGCCAGGGCATTAACTCTAAAGTTGAGGTGATCAAAAGAGACATTCACCCTACCGACCTCGGCTCATACAACGCGACAGTACGGATACAGTCAGACATCTACCCATTCACCGTCACCTCATACATTGGTTATCAGTATTATATTAACTTCATGCTGAGTCACTTATGGTTCGGCTTTCTTATGGCCGGAATTACGACCATTATTCGCCTTTCCCTCAAGCATAAAAAACAGAGCCAACGTAGCTTAGAATATTCGCTATCCAGTGCTCTGAAAAACAAACACCTACATGTTCACATGCAACCTATCGTTAACCAAAGCACCAATAAAATCGTAGGCTGTGAGTCATTATTGAGATGGAACGATCCAATTGAAGGTAACGTCTCCCCTGCTATCTTCATTCCATTGGCTGAAAGTTTAGGCTTGATTGAGAAGCTGACCTATTTCGTGCTGCATGAAGTGTTAACGACATTGAAAAGTAATCAAGAGGTGTTTGCATCAAAGTACATCAGCGTCAACATCAGCCGAAACGTTGTATCCAACAGTAACTTCACTAATAAAGTGATTAGCATCTTTAAAAGACACCCTGAGATTCTCAAACAAGTGGTTTTCGAGGTGACAGAGGATGGTGAGTGTTCTGATGCCGATATGGTCAAAATTAAGGACAACTTGCAAAAGCTATCTGATCTTGGTGTGAGAATTGCCATAGATGACTTTGGTACTGGCTACGCAGGATTAGACTTTGTAAGGCAATTTCCGTTCAGTATTCTCAAGATTGATCGCGTGTTCGTGAAAAACATATCCGACGAATCCAGTTTTGGTATCCCACTATTAGAATCCATGCTTCAGCTATCACGCACCTTAGGCATGCAAGTCATAGTTGAAGGCGTTGAGTACGAGTCGCAACTGAAGATCTTGTCGAAACTAGGCGTCGACTACATCCAAGGCTTCTACTTCTATAAACCAATGCCAATAAGTCTCGCCATTAGCTTGATCAAACAGCAAGATTTTGAATCAGATAAAGTTGAGGAACAAACAAACCAGACATTTCTTGCTACATAAGGCACTGAAAAAAGAAATGAAACACAAAGACTATAGATATCCTTTGATAAACATTTAATTCATCGCATCGTTAGTGCATCACAAGGGATATCATGGAAAAGAAACTTCAAATCAAACTGGAGCCTAGCCTGCTGCAGCTGAGAATTGGCATTTTTATCGTCTTCTTGTTCAGGGGCTTGGATAAGACCCTTGCCCCTGAGCACGCGACATTCTAATTTGAAGCACGTTAGCCCACTACTAGGAGTGTGGTAACTCGAATTGGGTTCACTCTTAAATACTTGTTATACAAAGTTATCTACCTGACCAATAATCCATAACTTTCGGATATGCATGATATCTAAGTCCGTATAAAATAATCCCAGCAATTGCAGACTGACATGCTAGATTGATTACCACTTGAGTGAGATTAGGCTGATTGATTGCATAAAAATGAATGGCAACCCAAGGGGCAAACGCAATCATACTTGATATAAAAACATTCCCTCTTTGATACTTCATGATAAACCAAGTTTGAAAAGCAGGAATTATTAGAAAACCTCCCATCATCGTTAGAATTACACTCAAAATCCCAGCCAAAAAAGCCGTTATAGATGAAGCCAATAAATGCATTAACAACTTAGCGATACGATTTAGCACTCTACCTCCCTTTCTATATAACGAATAACATGGATTTCCCCTTCCGAGGTTCTACAATATTTATGTGGTATCTATTTCTGCGCTATCTAATTAGCTAAAAACCACTTTAGCCTTCATGCCGTAAACCAAAATAGTAAGGTCATACTTCATAACTCGGTAACCCACTCTAAATTACGGACTACAATAGCAAATATGTCACTCATGCGTATAAGCGTGAGGCCTGTGTTGGTTATCACAACCTTACCTTGGCCTCGCTCGCCTTGAGAGAAACCTCAAAGCAATGTGCCCTTCAAGCCTAATCGTACAGTTTACTCAATACAATGGTTCCGGGATTGCTCAACACTCAGGGATTTAGTGTTGCCAGCGTGAAGCCTTAATCCTTATTCGTTTATGTGGATATCAGCTAGCATGCGTTGAAAGGTGGTTCTGTTCTATAAAAATATGCCATTGCAATCTTCATGGCCATCCATCCTTCATATGTGAACATCTCTTGGGGGGCATTTAAAGGGAACTCGATATATTTATAAAGTGGATTACTTTCATCAACACTCTCAATACTAATAAATTCCCAACTCTCCTCCGCCATTTTCATTTCAGATTGAATACTAGCAATATCTAATGTAGTTTCAGCAATAAAAAATAACTGGGGTTTACCTCCTCGGACTAGCTCCCTTGTAAACGCAAGCGGTATTAGGCTATATTGATCTGGTCTAAGTCCAATTTCACTTTTTATTTCCTTTTCTATTCCTTTACAGAAAAAGTCGAATGATAAGGTATTCGTAATAGTATCATTTTCATTCCATGCAAAAACCCCAGATGCAGAGCAATGGAATTTACCTAGGCCGTTATCCATTATAGCTTGTTCATTCCCACGAATGGGTATCAGTACTTCTTTTGTATTTGGATTAACGACAATAGCAGCCACGCCTAGAGTATTTGAAAGTATTGATGATCTTAGAGGAGTAATTAGACCATTATGAGCTTTTTCATAATCATTTCGAATCGTTAGTAATGGGTCTTCCCCTAATACACCAGAAGCCCAATCTAAAGTTAGATTCGTTGCGACTTGATCAAAGTAAGTAGCTGGTTGGATATGAATTTTGTTTTCCGTTACATCAAAATTAGTGATACGTATGGAGTAATCGTTTTGCCACTCGCCTGATGTTTCATCAATTTTTATCTTGCCTAAGGCTTTAAATAGTTCTACTGCTTTTTCTGAATGTTCTTTTAAATAGTCGGGAACCTGGTATTTCGCGTCAATAAAACACACTTCTAAATCATCTACATTTTTTCCATAAGAAAAGCCTTTATTTCCTTTTCTTAGAGGTATGGTTTCAGCATATGGTGCGCGACAGAATTTATATTCTTTTTCTAACTCATATTGACTATAGAATTTAACTAAATTATTAGTGTTGGATTCGACAAAAAGACCGATTTTATCTTGAGCATTTATTCCAGTTCTAGTCCGTTTTATCTTCCCTTTTTCAACTAAAGGAATGTTCGCAGCGAACCCTCCCACAAATGGAACGCTAAGCTGTATAGTTGGGTTTTCTTCTTTATAACGTTTCCAAAACCTCTTTAGACTTCCGATTACTGCTTTCATTCAAAACCCTCGATGTTGAAATCCATATTACGAATGACATGGATCCCCCCTTTCGAGGTTCTGCCACATTATGCGGTACCTATTTCTATGGTATCGACCTAGCTAAAAACCACTTTAGCCCTCATACCGCAGGCCAAAATAGTAAGTCCTGCTTCATAAAGCATCACCCCACTTTAACCTACTGACTACAATAGTAAATATGCCATTCATGCGTATAGGCGTTGAAGCGTGTGACAATGCACAATATTGGACAAGAACACTAAATAAACTAGGTCATACGGCCGTATTTTTAATATTGGTTTTGGCATGTGTAAAGCTTGAGCCAACTCACTTAGCAGAAAGACAACGAGAACAAGGCTGGTGGCATTTGTGGAATAAGAGTAAACATGGCGACAATAAACAGCAAATGACTAACGGCTTGATAAGATCACTATCACAACCTTACCTTGGCCTCACTCGCCTTGAGAGAAACCTCAACACGGTGTGCCCTTCAAACCTAATCGTACAGTTTGCTTAACAAAGTGACTTTGGGCTTATGCAAGCTTCAGGGGTAAATGCTGACTGTGCAACATCTCACCCCTTCTGAATTAGGATTACCTTTAATTCTCTAATGCTACTTAGCTCTCATGTCCAAAATAGGCATATTTTCACCACCCAACATTGTTGCTGGCAGCTTTCCGTCCCAGTTTTGAGCTTCGGTCAGTTTAATGATTAATGGGTTGTCCCCAAGAGCTTTGGCCTTTGCATTAATCGCTTCTGCTTCAGCAAAACCTTTTAATTTAATCGCCTTCGCTTCAGCTATAGCGATAAGCTCAATACCATCAGCTTCGGCTTTTGCCGTATTTACGGCTCTTTGAGCTTCTAAGTTTTGTCTAGCCAGTTTATGTTTCTCGGCAGCTGCTAAGTTTTTCTCAGTCTGCTTCGTTTCGATTGAGGTAAGGTATTTTTTGGGTAGGGCTATATTTTCAATCTGTATATTATCTACGCTTACTGGAAACGCGGCCATTTCTTCAATTAAATTGGATTCAATCGCCTGAATAGCACTCGCTCTATCTTGAATTAACTGCTCTACATCATACTTAGGAATAACATCCTTGGTTGCCGACCTAAATCTAGGGTCAAGAATACGAGCTTCAAATTGCGGAAGACCGCCATACTGTCTAAAAAGATCTAACGCTGCAGATTTATCTACCGTCCAGTTAACGGATACGACGACAGTAACTGGCATCTGCTCCTTTGTACTAGAGGCCATTTTCTCTTCATTCTTGCGTGTTCGAACTTCAATTTCTTCAACGCTGTCGATAAACGGTACTTTGAAGTGTAAGCCTGGGCTTACCTGTGTTTTAGCTTCACTAAAGCGCTTAACAATACCAATGTGCCCCTCATTAACAGTATAAACTGAACTAAAGAGAACAAAAGCAACGGTAATTCCGGCACCTACCTTTTTAATAGGTAAGTTAAATTTCTTCATTTCTACAGCTTGTTTCATTTTTTTGACCAACCAACTTATTATATGTGTCAATAATCAATATCAATCCTAACGCCCGTAAGAAAGTGAACCCCAAAGAGCTAGTTAAGTACACGGTACTCTTACTGTAACCATCGAGCGTAACCGCCGAGCGTAACGCATCATATTAATCCTTATTTTTTATTACTTGCCTGTTTTATATTCCATCACGAGCCTTACTATTTCATCGAGTTCCTCGCGTTTGTTTGACGAATATAACCCAGACTCTACAACACCAACGTCATCGTTATTGAAAACACCGACACGTAACTCATACTTTTTGGTTAAAAGGTATCCAGCGATGCCAATTATGGAAAACACACCAATACCAGCAAGTGGACGAAAAAGGAAAATAGGTAAACTAAACACAAGCGCAATAAAGAACGACCTTGTGATTTTACTTTTAATGTCATGCTCTTTAACGTAGATATTTTCTAACGTATTAAGCTTAAGAGGCTTTGGGCTCTTCCTTGTTACAATCGAATCAGACTCAAGCCAAATATTCTTTTTGCCACTTCCCATTGTTCCTCCTCCATAAAGCCAACCAACTTAAAATACGATAAACCTATCTTTAACAACACCTTACCAATCAATACTTGCAAGGCAAATGATTAATGCGATTAATTCCCATTATCACATCCAGTATCGATTCATAATTTGATGGTGACTTTAACCCAGCCGAAAGGCATCGCAAATAAAGAGAATGGCATTTTCGGAATCAGAGGAGATGTGACGACGAAAGAAACAGGAAAATGGCTAAATGATTAATAAGATTGTTATCGCTACCTTATTTGGACCTCACTCGCCTTAAGAGAACCTCAAAGCGATGTGCCTTTCAAATGCAATCGTACAATTTATTTAATGAAGTGGCTTCGGGCTTGTTCAACACTTGGGATTTAGTGTTGGCTGCGTAAAGACTTCATCCTTATTTGCTAGCTAAAATACTGTAAACGCAAATTTGGTCTTGCCTATTCGGTTCGTTGAAATACAGCCCGACGCCAATTCGACATCATAGCTTTCTGCGTATTCATTAACTAAAGTCTCGAGCTGTACTTGCGGTAAAAAAGGATGAATACCCAATGACCACATTGATCTAATATCGTTCTCTGAACCTTTCACTTGACTAATTTTACACACGTCTTTCATCATACCTGCAATACATGAAGCGGCACTCAAGTTTTGTTTGATTTCAAGTGCTATATAATGCCCAAGTCGGGCATTTTTCTTTCGAATCAAAAAGTCTATCGCCATGAATTTTTTACTCTTAGAGATTCGCCTGTCCATTGAATACTGAAACTCTCGGATCCATTCATCCACAAGCAGTTGAGTTTCCAGAAACATGGCAAATTCAACCTGAAGCCAGATCTCCCAACCAGTCAACTTATTACTTTCAATGAGCTTCAGTCGCTCAACAATATACTGCTGACCAAAGAAATCGACCGCTAATTCGTTAATAAATTGAAAGTCATTTTTAACCATGAAAATACCTTTTTTTATTGGTAACCTAGCGAGT
Source organism: Vibrio sp. FF145 (assembly GCF_041439075.1). Taxonomy (NCBI): domain Bacteria; kingdom Pseudomonadati; phylum Pseudomonadota; class Gammaproteobacteria; order Vibrionales; family Vibrionaceae; genus Vibrio; species Vibrio sp. FF145. The sequence continues at coordinate 40,101 of NZ_JBGONH010000002.1, read as the reverse complement.
AACATGGGCGCCCTCTTCCGAGGATCTGCTACACTTGTGTAGTGCTTAATTGCATCGTATTATACATGTCTGATTCTTCAGTATCGACCTAGGTAAAATCACACTATTCTTCATGCTTAGTCAAAAATGGTATGGCTGCCGCTAATGCGTTGAAGCGTGTTGTGGTAAACATTATTAGACAAGAACACCCAGCCAACTTGGACAATGATGTTAGCCATGGAATGCAACCTTACATCTAACAACATATGAACAATTGTTAGATTCAGGAAAACCCACAAAAGTAGCGATAGTTGCCGGCATGAAAAGGATGGTTATAAGCTTACATTCGATACAGATAAACTATGTAATCTAGGATAAAGATAACGTCAAAAATTAACCATGACGCCATAGTCCTGATTATAACGAAGCTCACGTTTAGCGATTTAGAGCCGTCCAACTTGAAAATAAGCCTAGATCTATATATTGATGTTCAAAGGCACGTTTGTAACGTACACCAACATACTTAGCCTTACCTACCAAATTTAAACCCACCAGAAATTGTTTCGCCGATGACTTCCTTTCGAATACCGGAATGCCCAAAGCTTCAAATTCTTTTAGAGTCCCAGAGTCAACCAATATATTGCCATCATGGTCATACTGAACATGTTCAAGCTGAACAATCTTAAAGTCTATACAGTCTGCTGAAAGACTTGGTTCAAATGCATAGAGCAACTGATTTTTGGTTGCTGTATTTGCTATTACAAACGCCATTTTTATTTCCTAAGCAATAATTCCCATTAGATAGCTGACAACGCAACCAATACACTAAAATTATCATTGTAATCACTGAAGTAAGCCGAATTTTAAATTCCAGGTATACTGAATCATTCCTGAATTATTTGTTAGTTGTTGGTATCGACTGACAACCCCATCTCGCTCATTCCTATTTTTAATAACAGCTCTTTTAGTTCATTCGCAAAAATAATTTTTACTGAATCATCTAAGAGTGCGACATCCAAATTTTGTTCTCTTTTACACTTAGTAACGATCACATACTTATCTATGAGTACTAGCCCCTCAGTTTTCCAGTAACCATCAGCCTTTGAAATTTGCTGAACAGCATAACCAGACATATAACCAGAATAATCTTTCACTTGAATAGCTATTGCATACTGAAAGTCGGATAACCCTGGGAATTTGATCAATATGTCCGTGCCATGCTGCTTTTCTAAAATTCCCCCCGTACGCTCAACTACAACTGGAGCAGGGTATATTTTTTTAAGTCCCTCAACTAAAGCGTACTCCCACTCTTCGTTAGATAAATTCGCATTCAAACGGTCATAAACTTCATTAGAAAAACTTTCCGTATCAAAGCTATTTGATAAACTATCAGTCAGAATACTGTGGAATCGATCTGTAAAACTAACTTCATTCCTTAATTCAGAGTCTTCTTTTGAGATAACTTGTTCGATCGCATCAGCGCAATGCCCTATGCTCCAAAACCTTGATACATTTTTTAATGTAGAACGAATATCACCCGAAATTGACTCATTTTTTCTAACAAATTGTTTTATAAGCTTTGCTGGAAAAATGTGACCAAAATCTCCAAGATTTTGATCAATTTCATATTTGTACCCTTTGTCAAAATCTTCAGTTGCTTCAACTACAGCGACTTCATTCCACGTAGGAAGTCGAGGAATGAGTAAAATGTCACCTTTTTTAACTTTATTAAAAATAGGAAGGTTTCTTCTTGCACCACTATCCATTTCCAAGTTGTTCAAGCACTGTTTTGGATCCCATCCCCAACCTTGACGTAACCGTCCCTGCTCTAACTCAGAACGAAAGAAGTCAATTTTGTCTTTATTTATTCTGTAACCCCAATAATTCCTAGTCATCATTTCCTCAGTTTTTATTAAAACACTTAGTATCAAGTTTGAAAGTGCGATACTTACTGTAGATGCGTGTGAATAGTTCTTCATGCGTACCTGACACAATTCTGTTTAGTAACTAAATAGAACAGACCGCTTAAAATAACTTATTTAATAACAGAATCTTACCTACTTATTTCGCATCAAATATGACCGAAATCATAAATTTCACATATAGTTAAAGCTAAAGCCAAGCAATGGCTCAATGTATAGATTGGTCGTAATCTTGTTTATTGATTTAAGGCAACCTAAGTATTTGAGCTAAAAGGCCAGTGACTCGTATGAGGATTGAGCTGCAGTATGGACCAAGAATGGCCATATCTTATGTATCTAATTTTCAAACAAAAAACGCCAACATGGTTGTCGGCGCTTTCGCTATAGGTACGGTGAGTGAGAGGTAGTAACTACCTCGCCAAAGCACTCAAAAACTCGGCTTCGAACTCTTCATCGGCTTCTCGGGTTAGGCATTCCACCAGCCAATCGATGCTTTGATGGTCGAGCTTACTGTTCACCACAAAGGCTTGCTTTACGCCAGACTGACCCAGCTTGGCAGAACCGTAGTTCTTGAATGATTTATTGCCGTGGTAATGGAGTGATTTAATCGCCTCTGCATTCGGTTCTGGTAAAGCATCGAGTGTGTTGGCAAGTTGAATCACCAACTCCATTGGGTTCTTCGATGATGAAATACGATACAAAAAACCGCCCTCCACTCTTTGGCGAACCCAGTAATCAAAGCCGCTGCAATCCATCACCTTGTCGCTGACCAGTGCGGCTTCACTGCGATAACCACACGGTTCAACCACTACTGGGGTATGTTTGAACTCTGGTTGGCCTGATGCAGCATCAGTATGAGGCAAGATCAAGTCACACGGCTTACTGTCTTTGGCGGTCGGTGCGTTCCAATGAATCGGCATGAAGACTTGTTCACGGCGCATCTCTTTGGTCACCACTAAGCGAGCTTGGCACTCCCCTTGTGCACTGCGTACTTTCACCACAGGATTAATAGTGGAGTGGTTGAAGGCATCTAGCCCAAACTCATCTAAGCCAAGCTCTGCAACCGTATCTGGGTGCATGGCGACAAACGGCTCTGGGGTGTGTTCGCCTAAACCTGCGGCCAAGCCCGTGCGGCTCATGGTGTGCCATTGGTCTCGGATTCGGCCTGTGTTCATGATAAGTGGGAATTCAAGGCTGGTATCGGCAATCGGTTTGTCGTGCTCAACTGCAATAAACTGCGCTTTGCCAGATTCTGTAAAGAACTCACCATTGGTAAACATACGCTGCTCAATGATCTCAGGTTGATACTCAAGTACTGGCCATTGCTGTGGAGTGAGTTCGCCATAGCCTTTTTCATCCAGTTGCGTGAGTCCAATTAAGCACAAGTCACGCGCTTTACCTGTTTCATTGCCGAGCGCTGTCATCTCGCAATACTCTTTGAAGATCTCGCCTTCGTGGCGGTAATCAAACTGATCGTTGAACCCCATTTTTTGTGCGACTTCTTTTAAGATCCACCAATCAGGTTTAGCTTCCCCTGGGCTTGGTAATATACGGCGTTGGCGTGAGATTCGGCGCTCAGAGTTAGTCACAGTACCCGACTTCTCGCTCCACCCTTGTGCGGGCAGCACCACATCGGCCAAGCGAGTGGTTTCAGTATCGGCAATACAATCCGACACCACCACAAATGGGCACTTCTCTAATGCGGCTTTGATTTTTTCGCTGTCAGGCAGGCTCACAACTGGGTTGGTTGCCATGATCCACACCGCTTTGATTTTGCCTTCATTCATCGCATCAAACAGGTCAATCGCTTTTAACCCCGCATGTGTGGCTAAGCTGTCGGTTTGCCAAAATTCACTCACGGTTTGGTGTGATTGCGGATCACAAAATTCAAAGTGCGCCGCTAAGGTATTGGCTAAACCGCCCACTTCTCGGCCACCCATTGCGTTCGGCTGGCCCGTTACAGAGAATGGCCCCATACCCGGATTACCTATTTTCCCGGTGGCTAAATGGCAGTTAATAATGGCATTCACCTTGTCACACCCTTGTGTAGATTGGTTCACGCCTTGGGAGTAAATGGTCAGCACCTTCTCGTTCGATGCAAACAAACTGTAGAACTGTTTTAACTGCTGCTCTGTTAACCCTGTGAGCTCAGGAACACTTTTGTCGCACTTACTTGATTCGGTATAACGGTAATGAGTCGCGGATCGAATGGCTTCGGTAAAACCTTGGGTGTGATGTTCAATGTAGTTAGTGTCGAGCAGGTCGTTGTCATCTAAGTAGGCTAGCAAACCATTGAACAGTGCTACGTCTGAGCCGGATTCCAACGCCAAGTGGATATCTGCAATTTCACAAGTGTCGGTATAACGCGGGTCAATAACGATCACTTTTAATACAGGGTTGGCTTGTTTGGCGGCTCTTAACCTTTGGAATAACACAGGGTGACACCAAGCGAGGTTTGAGCCAGTAATCACGACTAGATCGGCTTGCTCGAGATCTTCATAACAAACAGGTACTGTGTCTGCGCCAAATGCTCGCTTATGCCCGACCACAGTTGAAGCCATGCAAAGGCGAGAATTACTGTCGATGTTGCCACTACCGATGAAGCCTTTCATCAATTTATTGGCAACGTAATAGTCTTCGGTAAGCAGCTGACCAGAAACATAAAACGCAACCGAATCGGCCCCAAATTCTTCAATCGTTTGATTGAATTTGTCTGCGACCAACTGAGTAGCACTGTTCCAATCCAGCTCTTGTTTTTGCTCATTCTGAATATGAGCCGGCTGTGTTAGACGTCCTAAAGGTGTGACAGTATCACCAAGCGCAATCCCTTTAGTACATAGCTTTCCATAGTTTGATGGATGATCTTTATCACCACGTACTTCTAGCTTTCCTAACGATGTTGGTCTCGCTTCTATTCCACACCCTACACCACAATAAGCACAAGTTGATTTTATCCAGCCGCTGTTTGAATCGGTCATCCGTTTCTCGCTCAATTATCCATAATTGTAATAACTCAAACCAAGCAAATAGCACGCCACTTAATACCAGCCGACAAAAATGAAATATTTAACATTAAAAACAATCACTTAATAAAAAACAAAATATCAACACTGAATAGATTTCAACTTAACCAAGATAGAAACTTAATTTTTGCACCATCTTGCGGAAAGTTGCACCACAAACGCTCATTTATATAAATCTAACAAAAAATCCACATACCACTTTAGGGGTAAATGCGTGCCGCTTATAAATTTTAAACGACTGAAAAATATAAATTAAATTTTATTTAAATGAACAAACTGCAATCTGGCATCCTCCTTGCTCCACTAGAAACCAAGACTTAGAAAAAACATTTTTGTTTTTCTTGATGATTATGAATTGAGTGGAATCTCAACCCGGTATTCATCTGCTAACAGCTAGAAATTAGATGCTAGTGGTAGTGACACCGAGAATAAGGAATGGATTATGAGCAAGAAGAAAATCGTCGTTGTGGGTAACGGCATGGTTGGACACAAATTTATCGACAACATCCTGCAATCAGACAGTGATGAGTTTGATGTTATTACTTTTAGTGAAGAGCCAAGGTTGGCCTACGACCGTGTTCAGTTGACCGCTTACTTCAAGCGCGGAAATGCTGATGATTTAGCATTAACCAGCGAAGAGTATTACCAAAGTAATGGCGTCAATTACCTTCTCAACGCGAGAGTCGCTCAACTAGATACTGAAAATAAGTGCGTTGTGACTGAATCGGGACATACCGAGAGTTATGACACCTTGATTCTGGCGACCGGTTCATTCCCTTTTGTTCCCCCAATTCCCGGTAACGACCAAGAACACTGCCACGTTTATCGCACCATCGAAGATCTAGACGCCATTGAACTATCTAGCAAAGGCAGCAAATCTGGCGTCGTTATTGGTGGTGGTCTGCTTGGCTTAGAAGCGGCAAACGCAGTCAAAAACCTTGGCTTGGAAACACATGTTGTTGAATTTGCACCTCGCCTGATGGCCGTGCAGTTAGATGACGGTGGCGGTGCTCTACTGCGCAGAAAAATTGAAGACCTTGGCGTGCAAGTTCATACCGAGAAGGCAACCTCTGAGATAGTCGCGGGTGAGAACGCTCGCTACAGAATGAACTTTGCAGACGGCACCCACCTTGAAACCGATATGATCGTGTTCTCTGCGGGTATTCGCCCTCAAGATGCGCTGGCTCACAGCTCTGATATCGCCATTGGTGAACGTGGTGGCATCGTGATTAATGATCACTGCCAAACCAACATCGACAACGTGTACGCGATTGGTGAATGTGCGCTTTGGGACAACAAGATCTTCGGCTTAGTGGCACCCGGTTATTCGATGGCTAAAGTCGCGGCTTCGCATATTGTGTCCGGCGGTACGGACGATGCTGTATTTACTGGCGCTGACATGAGTACCAAACTCAAGCTATTGGGTGTAGACGTAGCAAGTATCGGTGAAGTACACGGCCAAACGGAAGGCGCTCAATCGTATACCTATAACGATGAAATCGAACAAGTTTACAAACGCCTGATCATATCGGCTGATGGCAAGAAGATTGTCGGTGCTGTTTTAGTCGGTGACGCCGAAGCTTACGGTTCGCTACTGCAAATCAAACAAAATGACATGCCTCTTCCTGAAAACCCATCAGTACTGATTCTACCTAATGTCGCAGATGATTCAGGTTCGGCAATGGGTGTTGAAGCTCTGCCCGATAGCGCTGTGATCTGCTCATGTTTTGATGTGACCAAAGGCGATATCAAAGATGCAGTTTCTGCTGGCTGCACCACTATTGCTGCATTAAAAGAGACCACCAACGCTTCGACAGGTTGTGGCGGTTGTTCTGCTCTTGCTAAACAGGTTCTCGATAGCGAGCTAAGTAACCTAGGTGTGGAAGTCTCTAACGATATCTGTGAGCACTTTGCTTATTCTCGCCAAGAGCTGACTGACATCATTCGAGTCAACAAAATTAAGACGTTCGATGAGCTGTTAGATTCTCACGGAAACGGATTAGGCTGTACTGTGTGTAAGCCAGCAGTCGGTTCAATTTTGGCTTCTTACTGGAACGATTACATCCTCGAAGATCAACACATCGAACTGCAAGACACCAATGACATCTACCTCGGCAACATGCAGAAAGACGGCACCTACTCGGTGGTTCCACGTATTGCTGGCGGTGAAATCACACCCGATAGACTAATCGTGCTTGGCGAAGTCGCAAAAGAGTTCGACCTATACACCAAGATCACCGGTGGTCAGCGTGTCGATTTGTTTGGCGCGCAACTTAACGAACTGCCAATCATCTGGAAAAAACTAATCGATGCGGGTTTTGAAACAGGCCATGCCTACGGTAAATCGGTACGTACCGTGAAATCGTGTGTGGGTAGCACTTGGTGTCGATACGGCGTCGACGACAGTGTTGGCTTAGCGATTCGACTAGAAAACCGCTACAAAGGCTTACGCTCACCACACAAGATCAAGTTTGCGGTTTCTGGCTGTACTCGTGAATGTGCAGAAGCCCAATCAAAAGACTTTGGCATTATCGCCACCGACAAAGGTTGGAACCTCTACATCTGTGGTAACGGCGGTATGCGTCCTCGCCACGGTGACCTTTTTGCTACCGACCTTGATGAAATCACCCTTCTGCAATACATCGACCGTATTCTGATGTTCTACACACGTACCGCAGATCGCCTACAGCGTACATCGGTCTGGATGGAAAACCTTGAAGGCGGCATCGAATACCTCAAGCAAGTCGTGATTGAAGACAAGCTCAACGTTGCTGAAGAACTTGAGGCCGATATCGCTCTCAACATCGAAAAATACCAGTGTGAATGGAAAACCACCATCGAAAACCCTGAAAAAATGAAGCGTTTCCAGCACTACATCAACAGCGAAGAAATGGACACTAGCCTGTCATTCATCAAAGAACGAGAGCAGCGTTTTCCTAAGCCGAGCTTGAGCTCTTCTTCAGATTCACAACGAGATGAAATGCTTACCAAGGCTGACCAAATCGAAGTCACGGAAGTTTCGTAAGACGAATTGCTGGTGAGTGAATCAGTAACAACTAAACCCAATATCGATAGTCGACAGCGGCGCAGCCCAAGAAAACCGCTGTTGGCTATCACCCTAATTAAATTGATTATTAGTTTTTATGTTTTGACTAGGAGAAAGTCATGGAAAATTGGACAACCGTATGCAACACCCGCGACCTAACCCCAAACGGTGGTATTTGCGCCAAAGTAGACGATAACCAAGTGGCTATTTTTTACTGTAAGCGCAGTGACACGCTTTATGGGCTCTCTAATTACGATCCTGTAGGCAAGGCGAATGTTATGTCACGTGGTATAATTGGTTCATTAAGCGGTGAGCCTTACGTCGCCTCACCCTTATACAAGCAGCATTACCACTTAGAAACTGGCGCGTGCCTTGAACAACCCGATCTCAAACTCGTGAAATTTGAAGTTCGCAAGCAAGGAGAACAGGTTCAGGTTCTCGCACCGCTTGCTATCGCCAGTTAACTAAACGCCGACATCATCATGTAAACGCTTTATCAGCGTGAGCAATTTCGGCACAGGGTTTATGCACATTAAAAGCGTTCGAAGTTCGGAAGTAACGCAGATGCACAAACCGGGTAATTTTCCAGATTTAAAGGATTTAAACCATGGATAACACTAAATTTTCGCTGCTTTCATTTACGGGTAAGATGAAGGTCTTACACCTAAGCTGGATGGCCTTTTTTATCACCTTTGTTGTGTGGTTCAACTTTGCCCCACTACTGCAAATGGTAAAAACGTCGCTTGGTCTTTCTACTGAAGAGATCAAAACACTGCTTATTCTCAACGTTGCATTGACCATTCCGGCGCGTGTCGCCATTGGTATGTTAACCGACAGGTACGGCCCAAGATTGGTCTACTCTTCGCTACTCGCGGTCTGTTCAATCCCTTGTTTTATGTTTGCTCTGGCAGACTCTTTCATTCAAGCTGCGATTGCTCGTTTCCTACTTGGCTTCATTGGCGCTGGCTTCGTCGTTGGTATTCGTCTTGTGTCTGAGTGGTTCCCACACAATGAACTAGGTACAGCTGAAGGTATTTACGGCGGTTGGGGTAACTTCGGTTCAGCAGCGGCAGCATTCACGCTTCCAACTCTGGCTTTAGCATTTGGTGGTGAAGACGGCTGGCGTTATGCGGTCGGTATTACTGGCGTAATGAGCTTAGCGTTCTCGTTTGTGTTCTACAAAAACGTAACGGATACACCAAAAGGATCGACTTACTTCAAACCGGCTCAAGTAACGGCAATGGAAGTGACATCAAAGGGTGACTTTTTCTTCCTACTTATTATGAAGATCCCAATGTATGCCGCTTTAGCGCTACTGACATGGAAGCTATCACCAACCAACATCAACATGTTGTCTGACATGGCGGTGTATTCAGTGTATGCAGGTTTAGCCGCACTTTACGTGTACGAAGTGTCGCAAGTTTGGAAAGTAAACAAGAACGTATTTAAAGAAGAAGTGCCTGAGATTCACCAGTACAAATTCAAGCAAGTAGCGGTACTTAACGTGTTGTATTTCGCGACATTTGGTTCTGAACTGGCTGTTGTTTCTATGCTGCCACTGTTCTTCTCTGAAACCTTTGAATTAACGCCGGTTCTTGCGGGTATGGTTGCATCGGCTTATGCCTTTATGAACCTGATGTCTCGCCCAGGTGGCGGTTGGATTTCAGATAAATTCGGTCGTAAACCAACACTGCTTATTCTGACGATTGGTCTTGCTGTAGGTTACTTTGCAATGGGTCAAGTAGACAGTACATGGCCAGTATGGCTAGCGGTTGTTGCTGCAATGGCGTGTTCTTTCTTCGTACAAGCCGGTGAAGGTGCGGTGTTTGCAACAGTACCTCTGATTAAACGTCGTATGACAGGTCAAATTGCAGGTATGACTGGCGCTTACGGTAACGTGGGTGCGGTGGTTTACCTAACTGTGCTTTCATTCGTAAGTTACCAAACCTTCTTCTTAGTGATTGCAGGAACAGCGGTACTAGGCTTCGTTACTCTGATGTTCATGGAAGAGCCTAACGGCCAAATTGCTGAAGTGAATGACGACGGCAGTGTCACGCTAATTAATGTTTCAAATTAGTCTCTGTGCTAAGAAGCATTGATATTATTGAATCGGGAGAGGCACCTTAGCGAATACATCAACGCTAGGTGCTTCGTTCAAAGGCTCTACGTTCACTAGAGCTTTTGTTCTTCCTAGGATGTTCTGTCAAGGAAGCGGGAAGAAGAACAGTTAAAAGAAGATCAGTTATGACAATTTCATTCAGCCAAGGGCAAGTCGTCACGCCAGAATCAAATAACCAGCTCACACTCAAGTTTGGTGGTTATTCGAATAAAGGCATTCGTGATGAAAAACAAGACGCCATCATTGTAAAACACCCAAAAACTCGCGCTGAGCAAGAGCTAAAAGGCAGTGTTGCTTGTATAGCCGACGGTGCAAGTTGCAGTGAACACGGCCAAAAAGCCAGCCACACCAGTGTGATGCAGTTTATCGACGACTATTACGCCACTCCCCAAAGCTGGAGCATTCAACGTTCGGCACAAAAGGTCTTAACCTCACTCAATTCTTGGCTCTTCAACACGTCTGTTTCTAATATTCATCCCGCACAACAAGTGAACCATAATGCGCTCGTTTCCACCTTTAGCAGCGTGATATTGAAATCGAACACCGCGCATATATTTCACGTTGGCGACAGTCGCATTTACTTACTAAGAGATGGAGAATTACGCCAACTGACACGCGACCACACCCGTAAAAATATGGGGCAGAAGCATTACTTAACACGCGCCTTAGGCATGGACAACCAACTCAACGTTGACTATCGAACCCTGCCTATCAAGAAAAACGACTGCTTTATCCTCACTTCGGATGGTGTGCACGAGTTTGTTGCTCCCAATACTTTCAAAGAACACATCGATAAGCCTGGAGCGGATTTTGAATACGCAGCACAAACCATCTGTAACACTGCTTTAAGCCACAACAGTTCAGACAACGTGAGCTGCTTGATTGTGCAAGTTAGTCATCTACCTAAGCCTTCGCTCATCGAGTTCCATGAAAAACTGGCTAAACGTGCCATCCCACCCGCGTTAAAGCTCGGGCAAAGTATCGACAACTTTATGGTGCTTGAGGTGTTGTATGCAGGCTCTAGAAGCCATGTGTATCGTGTGATGCAGAAAGAGACACAAACCGAGTTCGTGCTGAAAGTCCCTTCCGTCCAATATCATGATAGCCCGTCGCAACTGAGAGCCTTCTTTAATGAACAATGGGCGGGCATCTTGCTGAACAATAAGAAGGTAATGAAGGTCTACCCGACGCCAGAGAACTCGCAATTTTTATATCAAATCTGCGAATGGGTAGAAGGCATCACGCTAAGACAATGGATGTACGACAATCCAAAGCCGTCACTCAATGAAGTACGCGACATACTAGAAAAAATCACACAAGGCATTCGAGTATTGCAACGTGCGGATATGGTGCACCGAGATTTAAAGCCCGAGAACATCATGCTTCAACGTGATGGTGAGATTAAAATCATCGACCTCGGCGCTGTATTAGTGAGAGGACTTGAAGAAGGAGAGCTCGCAGACAAAGACGACACTCCATTAGGTGCGGTCAATTACATTGCGCCCGAGACCATCAAACATAACACCGCGACAACCACCTCAGATTTGTTCTCTATCGCTGTGATCGGCTATGAGATGCTAACCTGTGAATTGCCCTACTCTGAAATGACCGCACAATCACTTAAGCAATCTCGTCATCATCAGTGGGAATACCAACCCATCACTCAAAAACGAACTGACTTACCAAGCTGGGTGGATTTGGTGTTACAAAAAGCCTGCGCGGAATCACCAAGCGAGCGCCATCAAGTGTTGGGGGATTTTGTGGCAGACCTTTACACGCCAAACCAAAGTTTGGTGAAAAGCAAAGCCAAGCAACCTTTGATAAACCGAAACCCAATCCAGTTTTGGAAGGTGTTGGCTTTGTTGCTCGGCATTGTTGCCATTGTAGAGTTGGGCTTATTACTTGGTTCTAACTAACTGTTAAACGGAAACTAACCGTATTTAGCCTCGTTTCACTAAGCTTCTCGGCACGAGTTCAATACCCGCTTGGTAACGCTTAGCAGATGCATTTAACGCCAAAGCAAAAGCACTATCGGCAATCACTTCGAATTGCTGCGGCAGTGAATGGACTTTGAAAGGCAAGAAGTCGAGCAGTCGGTTATCACCAAAGGTTGCCAGTTTTACTTGATTAATCAGCTCTGGCTTTTCAACCATCACATCCAACACACCCTCTAACAAGGTGTAAGACATAGTCACAATCGCATCAGGAACCGTGCCTTTTGCAATCCACTCTTCAAAAACCTCGCGTCCAGATTCCCTATCAAAGTGCTCACCATAACCCACAACCATCGGCTTGTTTTCTGCTAGCCCTGTTTGTTGAGTATGTGCTTTATTCGCCGCTTCAAAACCTAGGTGACGTTCGCGTGAGATATTTAGATCAGGAAGTGCACCTATCAAACCAACACTATGAATGTTGTCATCGAGAATCGAGTGCGTCAATTCAAACGCGGCTTCGAAATCTTCACTGAGTACGCAAGCAAAGTGCTCATCATCTAACGGACGGTCAATTGCGATCACAGGCGTTCCTGAGTTTTGCAACTTTAAGTAGAACTCGTTGGCATCTGGCATTGAGCTCGCAACCAGCAAGGCATCAATACGACGACTTACCAAAGCTTCAGCCACTTTTCGTTCGGTTTCAGCATCATCATCAGAACAACCAATCAATATCTGGTAGCCCACTTTGCGTGAATTCTGCTCTATCAATTTAGCTAAACGCGCGTAACTGCTGTTTTCCAGATCCGGAATAATCAAACCAAATGAACGGCTATTACCAGCGCGCAACGACGAAGCGGCGTGGTCTGGACGGTAATTATATTCTTCTACAACCGCCATGACTTTCTGTTGAGTCTTTTCACTGATTCTGTATTTCTGCGCCTTGCCGTTGATGACATAACTGGCTGTGGTTTTCGATACTCCAGCCAACTTAGCGATTTCATCAAGTGTCATATGAGTGACCTGTATTTTGTGCGTAGGATCATATAACCAATGATCTGATCCCTGGATTAGTTGAATTATATGCTGAATCGATTCAGTATAAAAGCTGAAAGGATTCAGCAAAATCTGAAAAGTGACTTCAATCATCCTTTTGAATGAATTGAGCGCCATTTGTCGTGATTCAGCTTCTTGTTGTTAACGAAACTGGAATTACGACACGCAGCAAAACTATTTTGAAAACCAAAATCGGCTTTGCTGAATTTTTTTACACCGAATGCTGAACCGATTCAGCAAGCATAAAGCAGCGGGCAAATATTGCTCTAGACTGAATCGTAGCGATACACAAATTCTCAAGCGATACGCTAAAGAGGCACCATGCTTAAATTATCAAAATCTGACATCACTCTAGGCCAAACTGCCGAAGACAAATTCAAAGCAATCCAAAGCATTGCTGGCGACCTGACAGCTAAAGGTTTAGTTGACTCTGGTTACGTTGAAGGAATGTTGAACCGTGAAAACCAGAACTCTACGTTCCTAGGTAACGGCATCGCGATTCCTCACGGAACGACGGATACTCGTGGCCTAGTGAAAGAGACAGGCGTTGCGGTACACCACTTCCCTGAAGGTATTGATTGGGCAGACGGCAACCGTGTTTACGTAGCAATTGGTATTGCAGCGAAATCTGACGAGCACTTAGGCATCCTTAAGCAACTAACAAAGGTTCTAGCGGCAGACGGTGTTGAAGAGAAATTAAAGCAAGCGAAATCAGAAGACGAAATCATCGCTCTACTTAACGGCGAAGTTCAGCTTGAAGCCGACCTAGACGCTTCTTTAGTTCAGCTACTGTTCCCTGCGAGCGACATGATTCAAATGTCGGCAGTTGCGGGCGGCCTACTTAAGAACACAGGTTGCACAGACAATGCATTCGTTGCTGACTTAGTAACAAAAACACCGACTCACCTAGGCCAAGGCTTGTGGTTGTTGGGCAGCGATAAAGGCGTAACTCGCACTGGCGTATCTTTCGTTTCAACAGCGAACGATTGCGAATACGAAGGCACACCAGTTAAAGCATTGGTGGCATTTGCTGCTTGTAACAGCGCTCACCAATCTATTCTGGCAAACCTAAGCAAGATGGTTTTCGAAGGTAAACAGCAACAACTGTTAACCGCTGACGCAGCACAAGTGATTGGCCTTCTAAAAGGTGAAGCGGTTTCTACAGCTTCTCAAGACGACGACAACTGCGCGGTATTCAAAATCAAAAATGCACACGGCCTACACGCTCGTCCGGGCGCAATGCTAGTCGCTGAAGCGAAGAAGTTCGAATCAACTATCCGCGTATCAAACCTAGATGGCGATGGAAAAGAAGTGAACGCGAAGAGCTTGATGAAAGTAATCGCGCTTGGCGTTAAACACGGCCATCAGCTTCAGTTTGTTGCTGAAGGTGAAGATGCAGCTCAAGCACTTGAGTCTATTGGCAAAGCTATCGCTTCTGGCCTTGGCGAAGGTTAGGAAATCGATATGTCTGATAAACAAATCAAAGCCGTTACCGTAACCCTAAACCCTGCTCTGGATCTGACAGGTAGCATCGATGTGCTAAACGTAGGTTCAGTTAGCTTGGTGAACAAAAGCTCACTGCATGCAGCGGGTAAAGGCGTAAACGTAGCAAAAGTACTTTCAGAGCTTGGCGCTAAAGTCACCGTAACAGGTTTCCTTGGTCGCAATAACGAAGAACCGTTCTGCCAACTGTTCGAACAGATGGGCGCAACTGACCGCTTTATTCGTGTCGACGGCGCAACTCGCATCAACGTGAAGTTAGTAGAAGAAAGTGGTCAAGTTAGCGACATCAACTTCCCTGGCGTAGCGGTAACACCGATTGCCATCGAGCAGTTTGAGCGCACTCTATTCGGGTTAGCTGAAGACCACGAATATTTCGTGATTGCAGGCAGCTCACCTCAGGGTATTTCACCTATGTTATGCGCATCGTGGATTCAGAAACTTCACGATATGGGCAAGAAAGTGTTGTTCGACAGCAGCCGTGATGCACTTAAAGCGGGACTCGATGCACAACCATGGCTGATCAAGCCAAACGATGAAGAGCTATCTCAGTTATTCAACGCCGAACTAACTACACGCGACCAATGCCAACACGCAGGCCAAGCCCTAAGTGAAAAAGGCATCGATAACATCGTTGTGTCACTTGGTGCTGAAGGTGTGATGTGGCTTAACCAAGGTGAGTGGTTACACGCTCAACCACCGCGCATGCAAGTAGTAAGCACGGTAGGTGCAGGTGACACCTTAGTTGCAGGCCTATGTTGGGGTCACATGCAACAGATGCCAAAACCAGAACTTATTCAATTCGCAACCGCCCTATCTGCTCTAGCAGTTTCACAGGTAGGCGTGGGTGTAACCAGCCAACAAGAGCTGGATTCAGTACGACAAAATATCCAATTACAGGCGCTTAGTGCTCCAACTAGTCAGTTAGACACAAGTAAATAGGACAAAGGGATTATTATGAATATTACCATCATCACAGCTTGCCCAAGTGGCGTAGCAAACAGCATCATCGCAGCAGGCTTGTTAGAGCAAGCTTCAAAAACACTGGGTTGGAACGCCGCTATTGAATGTCAATCTAGCGTATTACCTAACTCTCCAGTATCACAAGACACGATCGACAGCAGCGACGTTGTCGTTATTGCTGCCAACACAAACGTTGATAAAGCGCGCTTTGTTGGCAAAAAAGTGTACCAAGCAGCTATCTCTGAATGCACAGCAGATGCAAAAGCATTTCTAGAGAAAGCGGTAGCAGAAGCAACGGTATTAGACGCTGCTCAAGTTGAAAAAGCAGTTACCGTTACTAGTACTTCAACAAACTCTTCTACAACAGTAAGCACAGGCAGCAAGAAGATCGTAGCGATTACCGCTTGCCCGACTGGCGTTGCACACACCTTTATGGCAGCAGAAGCACTTGAAGCAGAAGGCAAACGCTTAGGTCACCAGATCAAAGTGGAAACTCGCGGCTCAGTAGGTGCGAAAAACCAACTGACAGACCAAGAAATCGCAGACGCTGATCTTGTTATCATCGCTGCCGACATCGACGTTCCTCTTGATCGTTTTAACGGCAAAGCGCTATACAAAACCACAACAGGTCCTGCTTTGAAGAAAACAAAGCAAGAGATGGAAAAAGCATTCGCTGAAGCTAAGCCATACCAGCACACAGCGTCTTCAAATTCAGTGCCTGCTGATGAGAAGAAAGGTGTGTACAAGCACCTAATGACAGGTGTATCTCACATGCTTCCTGTGGTTGTTGCGGGTGGTTTGATCATCGCACTGTCTTTCGTATTCGGTATCGAAGCGTTCAAAGAAGAAGGTACATTAGCAGCAGCATTGATGACTATCGGTGGTGGTTCTGCATTCGCACTGATGATTCCTGTTCTTGCTGGTTTCATTGCATTCTCTATTGCAGACCGTCCGGGTCTGGCTCCAGGTCTAATTGGCGGTATGTTGGCTAGCTCAACAGGTGCAGGTTTCCTAGGTGGTATCGCAGCGGGTTTCATTGCGGGTTACGCAGCAAAATTCATTGCCGACAAGGTTCAACTTCCACAGTCCATGGAAGCCCTCAAACCAATTCTGATCATTCCGTTTATCGCGAGTTTGTTCACTGGTTTGGTCATGATTTACATCGTTGGTGGTCCAGTTTCAGGCGTGATGAGCGCAATGACAGACTTCCTAAACAACATGGGAACGTCTAATGCGATTCTTCTGGGTGTGATTCTAGGCGCAATGATGTGTTTCGACCTTGGTGGTCCAGTAAACAAAGCGGCTTACACGTTCGGTGTTGGTCTATTGGCTTCACAAACTTACGCACCAATGGCAGCAATCATGGCTGCAGGTATGGTTCCGGCTCTAGGTATGGGCCTTGCAACTTTCCTAGTGAAAGACAAGTTTGAAGCAGGCGAGCGCGAAGCAGGTAAAGCATCATTCGTTCTTGGACTATGTTTCATCTCTGAAGGTGCAATCCCATTCGCAGCGAAAGACCCAATGCGTGTTATCCCAGCATGTATGGCAGGTGGCGCACTAACGGGCGCTCTATCAATGATGTTTGGTGCACAACTAATGGCTCCACACGGCGGCTTGTTCGTACTGCTAATTCCTGGCGCTATCTCTCCAGTTCTTATGTATCTAGTGGCGATTGCAGCAGGTACAGCGGTAACAGGTTTTGGTTACGCAGCTCTTAAAAAGATGAGCGATTCTAAAGTGACTGCAGAGGCTTAATCCCCCTACTCTGTTTAGCGGTTAAGGCTGACGAACAGAGGCTCTTGATAAAACAGTTCCTTTGTAAAGCAAAGGCTCCTCAATTGAGGAGCCTTTTTTAATGAATCACCTATACCCTCTGACCAAAACAATCCCCACGGTTACCTTTTGTTTACCTCGCCTCCTTTACTGTCCTTGATAAGAAAAATGAACCACAAGGAAAGAGCATGAAATTATTCGCTTCAATACTCACGACAGTCGGTATTACTGGTGCTGTCTGGGGGCTATTACATATTCAGCCTGCGATTGCGGATGCATCGACGGAGCAGCCAATCGCTGAGTTATCAACGAACAAGTCATCAATCTACAAACAGCCAAAAAACAAGTCCGTAGAGGTCAAACAACAGGCGACTGCAAACACGACCTATCTGCAAGGTTTGAGCAAAACGATTCCATTAGAGGATGTTCCAGAGTTGTGGGTGGACTTCTACCAGAACCTCGAATCCGATGACAAAGAGAGCGCACAACAACAAGTCATCGTGATCTATCAAGACATCAGCTTAGATTTCAGCGAAGCAACAATCACGATTGGCTTCCCGACTCAGCAATCAAAATTAAATAAAAAAAAACCATTAATTAAGATTCCAAGGAAATCCAAAAGCACCCTTCTGCTAGGTAAAGGCGAACATACTGAACAAGAACTAGCACATGCTTGGGAAGGTATCGCGATTCTAAAAGAAGTGGATATGGTTATAGAACATCACCAGCTGAACCAGCATGGTTTGCCAGATTCTAGTGAGTTATACGTCTATTATAAGAACAATCAGTAAAGGATTTAGTTATGAATTTCACTATGGATAGCATTGGGAATTTTCTCTCTCAAACATTCACAGAAACGAGCATCATCCTAACCGAAACTTGGGTAGATGATAATTTTCTGCTGCTTGCTCTGGCTCTGTTTATCTTTGAGCTTATCCGCTATGCCTTTAAGAAAAAGCTCAGCTGGAATATGTTGGGAGACAGCGCGACTAACTTAGTCACCTTGTTCTTCTTGTTGGTGACCCTTTTCTTTGTCGGGTTAGCCTATGTGGGCACGTTTGTTTACGCCTACGAGAATTTCAGCCTAACTCAGCTACCGATATCTGGTTGGACAATTCTGGGTTGCTTGATCTTGGCCGATCTCGCGTACTACTGGGAACACAGATTCTTGCACAGCAACGGTTTAGCTTGGGGAACGCACTCTGTTCACCATAGCTCGCCTTACTTTAATATCTCTGTCGCTTACCGATTCGGGCCTTTGGATTGGTTCTTCCCGTTCTTCTTTTATTTGCCGTTAATCCTGCTCGGATTCAATCCGTTTGTGGTGCTGATGTGTGAAACCTTTGTGCAGCTTTATCAAACGCTATTGCACACCGAAACAGTTAAGCGCCTGCCCCGCCCTGTTGAAGCGGTGTTTAATACGCCTTCACACCACAGAGTGCATCACGCGACCAACAAGCAGTATCTTGATAAGAACTATGCTGGCATCTTTATCATTTGGGATCGTATGTTCGGCACCTTCGCTAAAGAAGAGGAAGAAGTCAGATACGGTGTGTTCCCGAGAATCAACTCTGTGAACCCATTTAAGGTATATTTCCACGGCTACGTTAAACTGTGCCAACAGTTATGGCATGCGCCAAATTGGAATTATCGACTACAGCTTCTTATTCAGCCGCCTATTTGGGCTTGGAAAAGAGAACGAGAAACAAAGTAAGGACACTTATGAGCATTAACGCCCTGCTGATTGAAGACGACAGCGACTTAGCAGAAGCCATTGCAGACTATATGGAACTCGACGGTTTCGAATTCGACTTTGCTTACAATGGCAGCGCAGGACTCAATCTTGCGTTAGAGGGGCGTTATGACATCATTTTGACGGACATCAACATGCCCAAAATGGACGGGCTCGATGTCTGTCAATCTCTTCGCCACCAAGGTGTCACGACACCTATCCTTATGTTAACGGCAAGGGACACATTACAAGACAAAATCGCCGGGTTCGAAGTGGGTTCGGATGACTATCTAGTGAAACCTTTTGCGATGGAAGAGCTGAAAGTACGGCTTATGGCGCTGATACGTCGCTCTCAAGGATCGGTGACGTCACTGTCTGTGGCAGATCTCAAACTGGACTTAGACAAGCACCAAGCCCTTAGAGACGGCAAGCTATTGAGGCTGTCCCCAGTCTGTTGGCGAATGCTTGTGATGTTAGTGCGAAACAGCCCTAACGTGGTGAGCAAAGCCAAACTTGAAGAAGCATGGGAAGACGAAATGCCAAGCTCTGACAGCGTGAAAGCGCACCTGTTTAAGCTTCGACAAGTGGTTGATGCGCCCTTTGACTCAAAACTGATTCACACAGTTCATGGTATTGGTGTTGTCTTGCATGAGGAGCCATCATGAAACACGCGAACATGAATCGAGTCAGTATTAAGCGTGACATCTACCTCTATTTATTTGGAATAGTGGTGTTACTAACGGCAATCTACAGTTTGATGGTTTCACAGAGCTACCAGATTGGCCTTAATGAATCGGCAAAATATGGATTCTTGTATGAATTGGAAGTCGCAGAGCAACGTTACATCGAAACAGGGCAACTACCAGACTATCAAAACCCGACATTCCAAGCCTTTCTAACCTATTCGGAACTGCCCGCTAAATTTCAACAAGCCTTTGATTGGAATGCATTTGATAACGACGCTATTTATGAACATTACGAGCAATCACATAACAATGAGTCAGGCCAATACCTCTACGCCGCCAAACATCAAATTTCTGGAAAAGACGAATCGCTGTACATCATTTCTGAGTACGATGAAGCCATCTACTTGAATCTATTCGAGCTCAACCCACCCGATTCCGTCAACCAAATTAACAATGCCTTCATTGCCATCGGCGTCCTATTGCTCTTGGTGTTCTTGATCATTCGCCTTTTGATACACAGAGTCACCAAACCGATTCTTACCCTATCAAAATGGTCTGAATCTCTGGATGTGGACAACACAGAAGGGCTGACTCAGTTTCGGTATAAAGAGATCCATAAGTTGGCTTCGCAACTGGTTAAAAGCGTACAGGGTGAACGCCAAGCCAATGAGCGTGAGAGCTTTTTCTTGAGAGCAGCAAGCCACGAATTAAGAACACCGATTGCCACTATTTCAGCCAGTGGCGATATGCTGGTGCGGTTATCCGAAAACATTCCAAACAGTGGTCAACGTGCCGTAGCGCGAATCCAACGTTCAGCCATCAGCATGAAGGCCTTGGTAACGACTCTGCTATGGATGAGTCGTAACAACGAGATAGAGACCAACTATGAGCAAATCAAGCTAGAATCCCTGCTCAATAATATTATCGAAAGCCAACGATATCTTCTAAAAAACAAAGAAGTGGACATTCAAACCAAGGTCGATCAAGGCGAACACTCCCTCCCCCGCGAGTTAACTGAGGTTGTGATCACCAACTTAGTCCGAAATGCATTCCAACACGGTGGCAACGGAGATATATGTATCACACTGACAGAACATCAGTTTGAGGTGATCAACCGTTTGGAAGATGAAAAACTAGCAAACGACTCTGAACAGCAAACCTCATTTGGTATTGGCCTAGAGCTCATTGATCGCGTTTGTCAGAACCAAGGTTGGCAGTTTACTCATGAAACTCACAACCATGAGTTCATCGTCAAAGTCATGCTGTAACGATTTGCCTAAATGGTTATTGGATGGTGACCAAAAGTTTACCCTTGCTTGGTTATGCTAGTCGCACAATCTAGTTAGGAGTTATGTTATGGGCACTTGGATTTTAGAAACACTATTGTGGGCAGCGGTAACGGTGGCGGTTTGTGTCGCGATTTGGGGGCTGTACTTACCTAATATCTTAATCGCATTAGGTGTGTCGGTAGCAGTATCACTGTTACTGGGCAATAGCTGGAGAAGCTAGTTATTTAGGCAAGAAGACAATGAGCAAAACGAGGTGTGCACCGACACACCCGACAGCACCTAAATTACTAAGTTACTAAGTACAAATATTAGGTACACACTGTCGGGCGCAGAATTGAATTAGCTAGTCAGCGTATCTTCGAATACACCAAGCTCGCGACCAAGCCAAGTCGCACGTACTGTATGGTCTAGAGTTTCTTCACCGCCGGTTACTGGGTGAATCAACACCGACATGTCACCGCGTTCTTTTTCAAGCCATTCCACAATGCCCGACTCTTTGTTCGCAAAGTGAATCTCAAACATCGGCATTTTATGCGGGCCAACCAAACGCTGTATTAATGGGAAAGTCTCTAACACATCTTTACGTTCCGATAGAATTTTCTGACGCAGTGTTTCTGCCTGCTCTGCAAAGCGCAGAGGGAAATAGATATGACCGTGGTACATGGCACCATCCTTTAGAATTATGATGCAAACAGTTTAACCTGCTTTCTCTAGCAAGGACAGCCAACCAATGGCAGCCGAAGTATTAAACATCATGTAGAAGACTGATCTAGCTGAAATTTCTAGAACATTGCAACAAAAACGCCACACGTAATTTAAGTGTGGCGTTTATATTTTAGCTGTAAAATGCCTTAGCAAGAATTAGCGTTAGTAAATTGAATCAACATTCAAGGGGCTGTTCTTTGGTTTATCTAGTTTTAACTGTTCAACCGCACTAAGACCTTTAGAGCTAATTCCACCACTATAAGACTTCGAGCCATCAGCATTAGTCATCGAGGTTTCTCCCACGTTCCAAGCAACAAAGAAATCACTTAAGTCATAGTTCGAAGCGTAGGAGCTACATACCAGCATTAAGTCGCCACCGGTTAGCCCAGTATCTTTGGCACTACAATAGTTTTCAACCGCATCACCCTCTGTATCACCTCGAGCTTTACGGTGCATAAGTTTGAACATGTTCCAGCCTTCATCTTCACCATACACATCAGATTGGCTTGCGCCGCGTGTATACCAATCATCAATTGCAAAATTCGATTTTGCCCAGATTTTTAGCTGACCAAACATAACTAATCGTAAACCTGCATCACCATGTGACCACGCATGTTCATTATTAAGCTCTAGCCATTTAGGTGCTTTCTTAATATCCGATTTAATACGATCCATTTCAGGGTTTGCATTGCGCCCCTCTAACTCCTGCATATACAACGCAAGAAGGTTATTGGTCACTTCTGTACTACCAGCCGCTAGGAAAGGAGCTGATGCTAAGTTATGACCAACTTCATGCCACAACAACCAGTCGTTCACAGGGTTGGTTGGAATGTATGTCCGATTTGCGTTAAAGCTTGAATTCATCACTGGGTAACCAGAGTGAGCAGCACCAATCGAAATCTGCACGTCATTCACAAAACGATGGCGGAACGCCTTCAGTTCTGGATAAGTGAACCTACGGTGTAAACCAGTGCTTTGTTTCTCATCACGCCCGTAGAAGTCACTTGCAGCTTCAGCGAATCGATTCATATCTGTTGCGAATTGGTTCAAATCAGCGGATTCTAGATTCCTTATTGGTGTAGTGTAAATAAATGAACCCGTATCGATTTCTGCAATTGGTGCGTCTGCCGATTGAATAGTGTTAATCCACTGTCCCTCTTTCCACCAAGCAGCTTTTAACGCGCCCTCAATGCTAAACGAGACTTCACCAAGCTCTTTTACTTTCGGTTGAATGTAGATAAGGCCGCCATATGGCACCTTGAAGGTTAAGTTCGAACCGTCGTAAGCATAGTTAGTTTGCATACGCGGAGGGCGCTTCAAACTGGTTTCATGATTCGGCTTGCCTGTAAGGTCATCCGCTATCATCACAGTGATCGTTGCAGCGACACCATGACTAATCGTCACATCTTGTAGCTGAGGAGCCCATAAACCTGTCGATTGATTGTTCCCAGCCGAATACGTGACGCCCTTGCCATCTGTTTGGACAAGAACCGAACTTGACGAAGATGCACCTGAAGTTCGACCCGGATACATTGTGGTATCAACAACGATTTCATGATCCCAGAATGAGCGCCCCAACATAATGCGAGTCAGAGGTTTCTCCATGTAATTTAATGGATAGCTCGGATTCAACTGTCCCGATAACTCACCTTCGCCGTGTATCATTCCATTAGCGACTAACGACGCTTTTAGGTCAACAGGACACTGTGCTTCTAGTGTATCTGTTTGATGTAAGTCTTCGGTATAACAGTTAAGGAACTGAACAGCTTGCTTGAACCCCAACTCATCTTGTATGTCTGTTTCAAATCGGTATGCGTTGTCATTCCACATCCAAACAGACAGGTTATCAAACGCTTGATTCAATTCGCTGTTAGACAGACGCTTACCTTGAGTACCTTTCGTGCGATAGTAAATCTCGTGCTCGTAGAGCGCTGTAAAGTTAGAACCCAAGTTCGCTGCTTTCACCATACTGTCGACAATGGTTTTACTCACTTCATAGCGATCGAAATCGGCTCTATGATAAGCACCGCGAACAGTCACACCGTCTCCAGAACGAGTCTCTATACAGTTAAATTCGTATTCATACTCGTTCTGACAAAGCTCAGTGCCAACGAATGCCGACTGCAGTTCTTTGATCGCCGCTTCACGCTCTGCTACAGATTCAACAAAGATACGTGCGGATTTTGCCTCCATTACCGTTACACCAGACGCATCAAGCACTGGCTTCCCCTCAGCGTCTAACTTAGCAACCTCATAAGTCGGGATTTCAAACTTGATTTTGGATTCATCTTCAATCCACTCAACCGTACCATCTTGATTTACCGTGAACGGAGGCTCTCCTTGGTTATCTTGAAAACGCTCAAGAACCACCATTTCCTTTTCACTCTTCACGTGAAGATTTGGATACGGCGCTTGGCAGTAATAAGAGCTACCGCAGAAAGCTTGGTTTGTTGGCGTAACGTTTTCACCACCTAGAGATACACCCGCGGCGTCCGCTAAGCGCCCAATAGGTTCAGGGTTAGTCGTTTGAATCGCATCCATAAACAAGATATTGCCACCGTCATTAACATAGTTAATAAGAGCCGTAATATCGTCTTGGTTTAAGTTAGGGTTATCCAAGTCAGCAACAAACTGGTTAGTCATGCCATCTTGAACCAACTTAGGTGGGTATGCCTGAAGGATCAAAATAGGCGTGGTGCTCGCATCCAAACCATCAAAGTCACCTGAACCGCGCTTTTCTACTGATGCAAAACCATACTGAGGACTAACAAAAAACGTGTACTGCTTACCCATTGTGGAGTGGTGATAAGCCGAATAAGCTTGGTCAATATTGGTGACTGTATTCATCCCAGCAATAGGCAGACCATTATTGAACCACTCAAACAAGTTCGAGAAAAACGACCTCATGCTGCCTTGGTCATCATGCAGTAGGTTTTCGAACGTCGAAACAGTGCACTGTTGTTTGTTGCTATCGATATGCAATGTTCGATTGGCCCAATAATTTTCAGGGCATGACAGAATACTTGGATATAAGCCATTACCCATGAACACGACCTTACCTTTGCCTATCTCGCCTGCTGTAACGAATGGAAAACCATAAGTCGCGTTGTCTTCAGAGACTAAAGGAATCGGCGGCATCGAGATGCTTGGGTGTTGTGCGATGTAAGGCTTGCCTTCACGAGTCCAGGCCTGTTGCTCACCAAAGTAAAGCTCACGGTTTTTATCAGTTCTTGGCATCATCACAGGGAATGCTCTGTTCGATATATTCAGAGCTCGCATACCACGGGTATAACCCGTTGCACCGTAAAAGCTACCATTATCATTGAATACATGGAATGTGGTGACGTTGTGAAAGATTTGCTGCAGAGACTCTGTTACATACTGACCAGAATCCATAGATAAAACGGCAGGTTGACGAACATAATCCATAAACTGAGGCGTTTGGCGCAGCTGCTCATCGATTACTGCCGTTAACCCTTGGCTAAACTGACCAACAAACTCATTAGGAAGTTCAAAGTCTGTACCCTCTATTAATCCCCCATTTGGCAGAGTTAGGTTAATCAGTTCATTTATAACGTTAGGGTACTTTGAAAAGGTATCTTGGACTTCTTCAGATATCTCATAATGGCTTAGATGATCAACCGCGTAGCGCTCTAGTAATGACTGGATATTCGCTTTCTCTACCACATTATTGGTCACATCAGACAATTGATAAGCAATCTGATTACCCGTAATGGAGCCAAACTCAAACGTATCAATACCAAAAGCGATTCTGTCACCCCACAGGTACTCAAAAATTCCCTCTTCATCCGTCACGCCCGTCGCGTTAGCCGAAAAGAAACTGATCCCAGAAATCGGCGTACCATTAGCATCTGTAAGCTTACTGCGAGTTAACACCTTACCTTCAACACTTGGCTTATAAGCATAGGTAGACTCCGCGTCTGCAGAAACAAAACCAGCGTTAAGGTTATTGTCCGCATTAGGGTCAACCGCAGGAACAACAGTTGTGTCTACGTGTGAACTAGGAGCCTTACCTACTTCATCGGTAGATTCTTCTTCTTTCGATGAAAAGTATGCATCGACAGCATCTTGATCATCAAGTTGCGAGAACACATCCTCAATATCAAAAGCATCCAGTTCTTTTAAACAGATAGCACTTTCTGTCTCACAAACATCAATTGATTCGAGTACTTTAGTAACGTTGTCTCCGTGTAATTCTGTCAACTCAAATGCCGCGTTAAGCCCATCATTTGAAATCGTGAACTCTGTTATCTCAGGGAAAGGAGCAGTGAAATCACCTAAAGTAAGGTGACCCAAGGTACAACTAAAACTCACGCCTTGTTTAACACTGAACGTTCCGTTTTCAAGATGAACGCCGTCACAGTACACATCTCCAGACACAAACGCCCCGCTCGACAACAGTGAACCGATGTAAGTTGTTGGGGGGATAATATCTGTAGGTGGAATAATGTCAGTCGGCGGAAGAATATCCGTTGGTGGAATGATGTCAGTCGGCGGAAGAATAT